>DAOVXE010000013.1 GCA_030636285.1 Candidatus Falkowiibacteriota bacterium
ATAAAAGGCAGCTGATCTTGGACAATAAAAGAGTCGATCATATTTTTAATTCCATTCTCGGTACGCGCTTCCAGTTCAACCGTGTAAAGGCCGGACTCGGCGGTTTCATAACGCGCGAAATAATCAGGCAGATCCGTCACGTTATTCGCTCCGCAGCTAACACTGCTGATAATGCTGTTTTCTTTGGTAAATAAGCGGCTTACATTGCCATAAGGAGAAGTGATTATCAGGCTTAGCTCGGCATCGCAAATAGTATGCCCTTGTTCATCTAATACAGCCATCTGAATATACGCTTCTTCGTCAGGCAAATATGACGCCTGGTCAAAATTCAATGCTAAAACACCCCAGACAAAACTTTGTGTCAGATCAAGTATTTCTTTTTCTTCATTGGAAAAATCCTCAATATGAAATTTAATGGTATAGGTTCCGGGTTTTAACTGCCGCATGCCATTTGGCAAATTTATTATAAACTCTCCGTCCGGCTGGAATAAAATAATCAGCGGAATTTCAATGATTTTACCTTCGCTATCAACGAGCCAGGCGCTTATATCCACGTCCTGCCAAAAATTTGACAAGCCGGCTATTTCAAATAATGTATCCCAAACCTTTGTTTCACTTTTATTATATTTAAAACTTAATTTTCCCCCCTTATCAATCTGAAAGTCCAGTTTATTTGATAATAATTCCAGCGCGTTTTCCCAGCGCTCGCGTTTGTTTACTTTTTCCAGTTCGGTTTCCGGATCATACATCGCCTCCACCCAGAAACTGTCAACATAAGCAACTATCCCCTGATCATTTTCCAATAAGCCTTCAAATTTAATTTCCAGATTCTCAATCTGCTCCCAGGAAGTAAGAAAATCAGCCTTAAATTCAAAATAACCGTTGTTTAAATGATTAGACAATTTTTTTGCTGTTAAAACATCTAAGAGCTGCCAAATCTGTTCATCAGCGTAATCTTCACCGGCTTCAGTTTCTTTCTTTTCACCCAGAGAATACCAGATCGCGATTTTAGCGTCCTCTAAAAGCTGGTTTTGCGCCTTTGCCTCATTTATTCCAAAAATATTATTTAATATACCCGTAGCTGTGCTGGAACTTAAATCAATAGTGCTTGATGCCAAGTCAATCTCATTTATAACCTCTATGCTTGTGCTGCTTATATCTTCAACTTCAAAAATCTCATCTGTACTACTCGCTTGTTTGTTTTCTTCTAGCTCCCCTCTCCCGTCTGGGAGAGGGGTCGGGGGAGAGGGTTGGGTGCTACTGGCAATTTCTTCTTCACTGCTGGTTGCTATTATCTGTATTGTTTCAGGCTCAAACTCACTGCTAAACGGGACAAATTCACCGCGCCGATATACCTGATCCAAAGCAAAAGACATAACCAGCTTAGCTTCTTTTAATTCTCCTAATTCATTTAAACTAACAATCTCATCAATAATAAATTCCTGAGCCTTGGCTTGTGGAGCGACTGACAAAAAACTAAAAAAACTACTCAAACTATTTAAATTTAAAATTTCAGTTGATGAAGTGCCGGATTCAATTTCAATAATAGTCGTAGTGGCCCAGTCAGGCTCAAATATCTCCACCTGTTGGCTATTTTCCTCTGCAATTATTTCTATATCTTCTGTTTCTTTAGTGCTGGTGCTGATTTCATCTGTTGATGTCGCGATAATTTCTGTACTGGTAGCTATTATATCTTTTGTTGAGCTGTAAATTACCTCTTCCGCAGTAGTACTGGCTTTTTTTTCAACCATATTTTCACCTGCCAAATCCTCTATCTCCTCTATCTCGTTCTGATAATCCTTTTCGTTTTCAATTATTTCAATTTCGGCTTCCTGCTCCTCTGGAATATATATTTCCGGATCTGCAAGGAACCAAAAATCGCCCAATACCAATTTTTCACTACCGCCAATATACAGGCTTGAATTTGAATCATTAAAATCGCTTGTATCCGCGCTGCCCGGCAGATCAGGCGAACCGATCACCGCGTCGTTATTTTTCCAGCCTAAATTAGTTTCGTCGTCATAGGAGATCCGGCTTGCTCCGGCATATAGCTTTATTATTACAATCTCATTATCCTCTGCCCCTAAATACTTCGTAATAGCCTTTATCGGCGATTGGCCAAAAATTATGTGAATAAACAAATAAAAAACAATAATAAAACGCCAGCTAAGAGCTAATACTTTTTTAGAGCTCGAAATAACTGGCGTAATACCAAAAATACGCTGTAACAATTTAATCAAATTGTACCTTAAGCTAAGCATGGGGATTTACTAGATTTGACAGACTCACCTTACGCACTAAATATTTTTACTTTAGAAAAAGTTATAATTAATGTAATTTAAACAAAAATGCTAAGATAAAACTTGTTCTTATCCTCGTTTTTGTTTAAATTACATTAATTATAACTTTGCTTACGTGATAAGTGCGTAACATGAGTAATTAAAAAATAAAAGATTCTATTGCTTCTGACGAAGAAGGAGCATTTCTTATTTCTGTTTGGGGATCAAATATAGAAAACATAATAAAGGTAAATAAGGCGACAAAAGAAACCATGACTATTATAAGCAAAGGAATGGCTGATTTAAATGTTGTAAAAAAAAGACGCAAGATATCTAATTCCATAAATAGCTTGCGTCTTTTTAGTTTAAATTTATCGCCTAATGTATCAGGTTTTTTGGTTTTGCTGGCCTGGCGATAATCTTTTATGTCTTGGGCGCTTGTCATCCATTGCAAACCGGTAAATACCTGCTTGCCAGGTATTTTGCCAGAGCGAATCATCTGGCCAATATAGTCAGCGCTGTAGCCAGTTAAGGCGGCAGCCTCTTTCAAAGAAATTAAATTTTTCTCATCCGTGTGGGTCATCAGGTGAGTTTTTTCACTTTCTTTAATTTTAGCAAATCTCGGGGGTCGAGATTTTGATTTTTTGATTTTCTAAAATCTAAAATCTATATATATTATATCACATTTACCCATTAAATTTCAAGTAATATTTTTTAATCCAACAACATTTTATTGCCTAAATTAAAAAAACACTAATAAACTAATATTAGCGATTTACTTACGAACTTTAAAAACTTTAAACTTTATGAACTTTTAACTTTCTAACTAGCCCAAAGGGCTGTGTGGATAAAATCCAGCACCATCTACGTGGTGCTGGATAAAAAAATCACAATTTTCTATGTATAGAGTTAACTCTAAACCTAAATTTTTATTTTCCTTTTCAAAATCTTCACAACCCCCTTATCCGCGTCAACCTCCACCAAATCCCCATCACGCAAAACTTGAGTGGCTATCTTGGTGCCAATAATGCAGGGCTTATTCATCTCTCGCGCCACTATTGCCGCATGGCAAGTAATACCGCCTTCATCCGTAATTATTGCAGACGCTTTTTTCATAGCTGGTAGATATTCTGGAGTAGTCATTGAAGCGACTAAAATATTTCCGTTTTTTATTTCTTCGGTAAAATATTTAACTACTCTCGCAACGCCCCTTACAATTCCCGGATTAGCGCAACTCCCTTGAATCCCACTGGATGAAAAAGATATTATATCTTTTGAAAAAAATTTAAACATTTTTTTCGCTTTCAATCCATTATAAATATTTATTTCATTTCCTTTATTACAAACGATAAAACAGCTTCTATCTTTAATTATTTTTTTGTAATCAATTTTATTAATCATGGCGCCCTTAAATTCGCTTGGGGTCAACATTTTAAAATCTTGAATTGATAATTTTATTCTCCCGGCAATCGCTTCAAAAAGAGGTTGCGAATAGTAAGTCAACTGATTTATTTTTCCACGCACATTTTCCTTTAAAAAAATAGATTCTTCAATTCCTTTGATTATTTTTTCTAATCTGATATTTTGGCGTAAATATTTATTTTTCTGCGGTGCAGATTTTTTTTCACACGCTTTAATTTTTATTTTAATTTGTTTAATATCCAATCTGATTAATTTTTCTATTCTATTTTTTATATCATTATAAGAATACGATTTTTCATTAAAATAACCGCAAGGGATGTAGGCATATTTTTTTAAATGTTGCATAATCGCACTATCCACAAATTTTGAATCTATATCTTTTTTTCCGGAAATCACCGCTAAAACTATTTTCAATAATTCAACTTCTTCCCTTTGGGTAAAACTTTGCCGATTAGAACTTGTTAAAATACAAAATATTTCGCTGGTTTTTATTTTGTATTTTTTTTCAAGCTCCAATTGTAAAAACGGTTCGGCTTTATATACAAAAATCCTGATGAATACAGCGCATAATCCTCCTCTATACACCATCTTATGAAAAAGCAAATAATTTTTATATAATTCCTCATCTGACATTGCTAAAAAATTTTGTCTTTTTAATTTTTTTATCAATTGATTAAATTCATTGATTATAGTTTTAATCTTTTTGAACTCACGCACTAAAAAATCGGAGTTAATGGATTTTTTAAAAATCGCATCTGCCTGTTTATCAGCAATTTTTTCATCCCAATAAAAATCCGTATTTCCTTTATTGTTGTAATAAAAAAATCTTATTTTATATTTATGATACGATTTGGCAAAACTATAAATTCTCAATAAATCCATTCTTCTGTTAAACTCCCAAATCCAAATTGGTTTTTCTTTTTCACTTAACATATTTTTTAATTATTAGATTTCATTTAAACGCGATATCTTCTACCGAACTTTTATTTACTCTTTTCAAAATCTTCACAACCCCCTTATCCGCGTCAACCTCAACTAAATCCCCGTCACGCAAAACTTTAGTAGCGATTTTCACGCCAATAATTAAGGCAATGAAGAAAGCCAGTTATGGGCCGTAACTATAAGAATTTTATTTTTTTTGTTTGTGTGATACTTAAAAACATTATCCTTAAAAACAAGCTGAACCGCCGGAACATTTAATTTATTTTGAAAACTTACTAAATTTTTATTTAAAGAATCATCTGAATATTTTGCTTCAATAAGCAATACGGGCTTATTACTGTCTGTAATAAGAAAATCAACCTCTTCTTTTTCCTTATTGCGCACATAATGCAAATCAAATTTCCCATATCCATATTCATTCCAGCTGTAAACAGCGCGCAAAAGCTCCAAAGCAACCATATTTTCAAATCTTGCTCCAACATTATCAATCTCGGGATAATTAAAAAGATAAAGTTTTTTCTCCTTAGTTATGGCTCTTGTTATTTTTTTTGACCATGGGCTTAATCTAAATGTAAGATATGAAATATCAAAAAGATTTATCCAGCTTTTAACAGTATCAAAAGCGACTTGCAGATCGCGGGACAAACTGTTTATGGAAAGCGGGCTGCCGACTTTAGAAGGAAGTAACGCGAATAATGATGCTACGGTATCTATATTTTTTATATTAGATAAATCCCTGATATCTTCATAAATAATCTGTTTTAAATAATTATTTGACCATTTCCTCCAAAAATTCTTTTTACCGTTAGAGTATGGCTCAGGGAAACCGCTTAACTCAAAAAGCGACTGCCAAATTTTTTTTGTTTTACCCGGCTTATTAATACTAAAATCATTAAGCGGGGATCGTATAAACCTGGCAAAATCCCTTCTTTGGCTTAATTCAGCTAAAGTAAACGGAAATAAACGAAACGTAAAATACCTTCCCGCCAGTGAATCGCCTCCTTTTTGATACAAATCCAGCCGCCCGCTTCCGGAAATTAAAAATTGGTAATCTAAATAAAATTCGTCATAAACACCTTTTATATAATTCTTCCAATCTTTATATTTGTGAATCTCATCAAAAATTATTAAAGGGGTTGATTCGTCAATTCTGTTTAAATTTTCAAAAAATGTCGGGTTATTGATAATCAGCTTTTTATTGGAAATAATATCCCAATTAAAATAAACGTTGTTTTTATAATTTTTTGCTGTTTCTTTGGCAAAAGTTGTCTTCCCGGACTGCCGCGGGCCTGATAAAAACACCATCCTTTTCCCGCGGGACAGTTCTTGCCACAATTCAGAATACATTTTCCTTTTTATTAAATTCATACTTATATGTTACCAGTTCATTTGAAAATAGTCAAGACTTTTTTCAAATAGGATTGAAAAATTACAATCTCAATTTTATTACTATTTTACTCTTTTCAAAATCTTCACAACCCCATTGTTAGCATCCACCTCCACTAAATCCCTCCGCCCGAGGCGGACAAGCGTCTTTTAAAACTTTAATAGCGGTTTTTTACAAATACCACAAAAGAATAAATGATACTGAAATTCATTTATGATGAATTGCGTATAACAAGTTATGCGCAAATTTAATTAGCGCCTGCGCCGCTGACCGGGGCATTGTAAAACGGCTTATAATCTATTTTTGGAAGAGAATAATTAACATCATAAAAATCAAAGATATTGTCTGTTATTGTGTCCAAAACAGTCGTCCCCCACCAAATTTTCTCCAAAGTTATATCCGGGCCCTGCGAGTCCACGTAAGCATTATATTCAAGCGAATTCATGATATTATTTTGCTCCACTTCCATTAAATTATAATTATCACTGTCTTTAAATAATATCCCGTTAGTGTTGGCATTCAGTTCGTTAAATTTGGCATTAAGCCGATAACCGCCGGTGGTCACGTTTTCTATCCGCAAACCGGCGTCAGCGCCGCTCTCACCGATATTATTATTAATGGTGTTATAATTTATATTGGTAATCCGATCAAAATTCTTATAAATGCCGTCATCGCGGATTGAATCAACCACTCCGGCATGCGCAATGCCGGTTTTATTATTCTCAATCAAATTATTTTCAATCAAAGCCGGCCCGACAGTAAATATCCCTGTGTTAGAATCGCTAATTATCGTGTTTTCCACTGTCAAATTCCTGGCATTAGCGGCCTTTATTCCAGTACTGGCATGCTGAATATGCGCATATTCAAATGTCGCAATACCGCCGTTAATTATCTCAATCGCGCCCCAGTCACCGGCCAGCGGCGCGGCAACGGCTGAAGAAAAAGTAATTTCTTCGCCTTCAACTCCAATCGCAACTAAGCTGCCTTTTACAATTATGCTTATCCCGCCCAGATCCGCTATACCGTCAGCCAAAACAAACTGGACCGCTACTCCGGGTTCAATGGTTAAGGTTTTATTACTTGCTACCTCAATACTGTTAAGCAGCCGGTAAGGGCTCATCTCTTTGGTCCAAATAACATTATCATTTATATTACTGCTTATCTCGGTGCCGCTAAATACGCAGTCCTCATCACTGTCGTCAATCTGGCCATCACAATCATTATCAATTCCATCCGCGCAATTGTCATTAGCCTCTTCCTCGCTTGTGTTATACCCGTTGCACTCGCAGGAGCAATCCGAACAATCATCTTCCACAACCACGCATTCCTTGTCCTGGATCTCGTAGCTAATATTTATATTTCCGTCACAATAAAATTCCGGGCAAACAAGCGCCGGCTCTTCTTCTGTCGGCTCTTCAGCTTCATCGGGAACCGGAATATCATAACCTGTTTCAATGGTCAAGGTACCCAGACTGGCATTAGTTATTCCTAATCCTTGTTCGCGCATTATCTGGAAAGCATCAGCCGGACGGCCCAAAAACAGCATCTCATTATTCTCCGGATTAACATAATATGCTTCACCATTTTTCTCTACCAGCAGCAATATTCTGCCTGCCAAACGATCCGGGGCAACCAGATTAAATGAACCAAAATCCGCGTTTGAAATTCCCAGCCCTAATTCTTGCATCAAGGCAAACGCGTCAGCCGGACGGCCCATATAATAACGGGTCTTGGTTTGCGGATTAACATACCAAGCCTCGCCATTTTCCTCCACTTGCAAAAGGATTTTACCTGATAAACTGTCAGCCAAACCAACCGCATCCACCGGGCCGATAAAGGCTAAAGAAATAATTAAAACCAATAAAATACGCAATTTTTTAAACATATATTTTCTATTAACTCACCTTACGCACTAAATATTTTTACCTTAGAAAAAGTTATAATAAATGTAATTTAAACAAAAATGCTAAGATAAAACTTGTTCTTATTCTCGTTTTTGTTCAAGTTATGCCCAAAGGGCATAACAGTAGTCGGGAATATTCAAATTCCTTGACTGTAAATTACATTAATTATAACTTTTTTTACGCGATAAGTGCGTAACATGAGTTGTTAATATTAATACCCTAATTGTAGCAATATTCTCACAATTTCTCAAACGTTATTAAAATTATTCCGATCTTGGTGCCATGCCGATGGATTTTTGACTATATAATTCTTAATTCGATTTAATTCGCCTTGATTTCTAATAACACGATCATGAAACCTTGGTTGCCAGGAAAAATCTTGATAAATACGCCTAATATTATATGTTGATAAACCTTTAAAATATCGTATAATTTTACCCAATGAATTTTTTTTCATTTCCATTGGATTGTTTTTTATCCCCGAACGAAAAATATCCTGATTATTTTTTTTATTTTTCACATCCGTAGGAATTTGATTTATCAAATTCCTTTGATTTATCAAATTCACGGATGTTTTATTGATTCGCGTAGGCGTTTTATCATTATCCGTAGGAATTTGATAAATCAAATTCCTACGGATAATAATAATCCCGTGAATATGGTTGGGCATTATTATATATCTATCTAATTTAATTTCTGAAAAACGATTTGGTAATTCCTGCCAATATTTATTTACAATTTTTCCAATATCAGACAAACCAACAAAAAAATCATTTTTATAAAAAATAACATTACCTAAATTATCTTCTTTATCTTTTGTGCAAATTGTCACAAAATACCAACCATTATCTGAATAATCATGACTTGGCAAACGATATTGTTTTTCTGTTTTATACAACATTTTAAAAATTTTACAACAAAAACCACCTTTAGGAAAGGTGATTTTGTCTATTTTATTTTTTTATCTTGTTTCTACTTGTTCAAAACTTTCTTTACGGCATCGCTAACGACTGTGCCATCTGCCTGGCCTTTAAGCTCTTTCATGGCCGCGCCCATTACCCGGCCAAAATCCGCCGGGCTGACATCGCCCAGACCGGCAACCACTTTCGTAACTGCTTTAAGAACATCTTCCTCGCTCATCTGCTCAGGCATATATTTGCTAAGAATCTCTAACTCAAGCTGTTCTTTTTTAGCCAAATCTTCACGGCCGCCTTCCATATAAGCAGTGATTGAATCCTTGCGTTTTTTAACCTCAATTTTTACAACCCCAAGCACTTGTTCATCGCGCAAATCATCCTCTTGCTTTAACTCAATTTTTTTATTCTTAAGGGCGGCCAAAAGCATGCGCAAAGCAGACAACCTCTCTGCCTCTTTGCCTTTCATTGCCTGCTTTATATCCTGGCTAATATTATTAATTAAAGACATAAAAAAATAAGTTTATAAGCTGATTACCAGCGGCGGCGAGGCTCTTCCTTGAGCTTGCCGATCTTTTTTAAATATTCATTTTTTTCTTTGATCTTTTTTCCCATTAGGGCGGATCTTTTTTGTTTGCTTTTGTTGCTTTTTGGCTGTATATAGCGCCGGGAGCGTACTTCATTTAATTTACGGCTTTTTAATAAAGTCCTGTTAAAACGCCTTAAAAATGCTTCAAAGCTTTCTCCCTTTTTACGTTTAAATTCTACCACTTGTCGCACCTGCCTTTCTAGAATTTATTTATTATTATTAATAATTATTTCCTCTTTCTCTCCCAGCCGCCTGGCCAGTTCCGGGTTTATTTTTTTCATATCTATAACTTCCTGAGTGCCGGATTCCATATCACGAATAATTATCGTGCCATCAAGTAATTCTTTCTGCCCCAAAATAAGGCTATACTTAGCCCCGATGCGATTAGCTTCCTCCAGCTGGGCTTTAAGGCTATCCTTGGTAAAAGCCTGCCGCACTTTATAGCCGCCACGGCGCATTTCC
>DAOVXE010000017.1 GCA_030636285.1 Candidatus Falkowiibacteriota bacterium
AAAAAAATAAAACAAAAAATAGTCAACAAAAAAGGGGCAAGAGGCATCATTGGCAATAGACGAGGTGGAAGATTTAGAGGAATTATAAGAGGAATTTATCAAACATTTGGCAAACAAGATTTATATCCGGATATGAATGCAAAATCCGCGCATATTCTTTATTTAAGAATTAAAGATCATCCGTTTACTGATGGTAATAAACGCATCGGTTCGTTTTTGTTTGTCTATTTTTTGGATCTGAATAATTATTTATGTCGCAAAAATGGAGAAAAAAAGATAAATGATAACGCGCTTGTCGCTTTAGCCTTGTTGGTGGCGGAAAGCCAGCCGAAAGAAAAAGATGTTATGATAAAGTTAATTATAAATTTATTAAGTGATTAAAAAATATGGAAATTAAAAATATCAATCAAGCGTATTTTGACGAAACCAAACAATCACAACTGCCATTTGTGGAGATGTTGATTAATATGGGGTATAGATATATCCCCGCCTCTGAAATAATGGCGGAGCGAGGAGGGGACACGAGTAAATTTATTTTGCGTGATACGGCTTTCAAAAAATTGAGCGAAATTAATGATTATGAAGTAAGCGGTGAAACTTTTAAATTTAGCGAGAAAAATATTAGAGAGGCAATTGATGAATTGGAAAATATACAATTTGAGGGTCTTATTGATACGTCAAAAAAAATTTACTCAATGATCATGCCTACTTCGGGTGGCAAAACAATTCGCGTAACCCATAACGGCAAAAGCGCGTCAAAAAACTTTCGGTTTATAGATTTTGAAAATCCTAAAAATAATGATTTTGCGGTTGCCGTTGAGTTTGAGGCTATGGGTAAAAATGGAATTAGGCCTGATATTGTAGTTTTTGTTAATGGCATACCGTTTGCAGTGATTGAAAATAAAAAATCATCTGTTTTGGTTGATCAAGCAGTTAGCCAGCAAGTCAGAAATCAAGGAGCGGACTATTGTCCAAAATTGTTTGTCTATCCTCAAATACTTATTGGAGCGAATAAAGAGGAGTTAAAATACGGCACTATCGGCACGCCTAATAAATTTTATGCCAACTGGAAAGAAAAAGGAGTTGATATTAGCGTGATTGACAAAAGAACGGCCAAAGTAATCGGCAAAAAAATTAATGACAAAATCTATGATGTTTTGTTAAATGATTTAAACGGCTCTACTTACGGACACGAGCAGAATTTAAACCGAACAATAACAGAACAGGATAGATCTGTATTTTTACTTTTTAATAAAAGCAGACTTTTAGATTTAACCAAAAATTATATTCTCTACGATGCCGGAGTTAAGAAAGTGATGAGATATCAGCAATATTTTGCCATTAAAAAAATACTTAATAGAATTGCTGAAACCGAGGAGGGTATAAAGGGCGAAAGGCGCAAGGGCGGCTTGGTTTGGCATACTCAAGGATCAGGCAAATCATTAACAATGGTTATGTTTGTAAAAGCTTTGATTGAAAATCCGCACATATCAAATCCGAGAGTTCTGATTGTAACAGACAGGAAGGATCTTGATAGGCAAATAAAAACCACTTTTCAAAATAGCGGATTAAAAAAGGATACAATTCAGACAAGAAGCGGCGAACATTTGGTTAGTTTAATTAAGAAAAAGGATTTAAGGGTTGTAACGACCTTAGTTCATAAATTTCAATCAGCGAGCAAAAAGAAAACTACAACCGTTGATTTGGATAAAAATATTTTCGTGTTAATTGATGAGGCTCACAGGTCTCACAGTGGAATGGCGAATTTGGAAATGAACAAGATAATTCCTAACGCATGTTATATAGCTTTTACCGGCACGCCACTGCTTAAAAACGAAAAATCTAAATATAAATTCGGATCATTTATTGATAAGTACACCATTGATGATGCTTTGGCTGATGGTATTATTTTGCCCTTAATATATGAAGGTCGGTATGTAGATCTGAAACAAGACCGAAAAGAAGTTGACAGACAGACAGAAAGGTTAACAGAGGGTTTGAGCCAAAGCCAAAAAAAGCAGCTACAAAGAAATATCGAAAATAAAATATTAAAAGACAATCCAAAACGCATTGCCGAGATTGCTTATGATATTGAAAAACATTATATTAAGCAGTTTAAAGACACGGGACTGAAGGCGCAGATTGTTGCTCCGTCAAAATTTTCCGCTATGTTGTTTCAGAAGTATTTTGATAATAGCGGCAAAATTACCACATCATTAGTAATATCGGATGAAAGCGGAATCATAAGCGAGGAAGACGGACATAAAAAAGATGTGGAGGCATATTTGAAAAAAATCAAAGAAAGCCATCAGAGCTTGTTGTCATACGAAAAGGAGGTTATTGAAAGCTTTAAACACAATGATGACGGAGTGGAAATATTAATAGTGGTTGATAAATTATTAACCGGCTTTGACGCTCCGAGAAACACGGTTTTGTATTTAGCAAAAGAACTCAGAGATCACAATTTGCTTCAGGCAATCGCCCGAGTTAATCGGTTATATGAGAATAAAGTGTTGCCAAAATCGGCCGGGTACATTATTGATTATTCAGAAAACGCGCAGAACATAAAAATTGCCATGGAACTTTTTGGAAACTATGACGAGAATGACGTAAAGGGAACATTAATTGATGTAAACGAAAAGATTGAGGAGTTAGAAAAAAATTATAGTATCTTGCATGATTTTTTTAAAACAGTTAAGGGTGATGACGAGGCTTATATCCAGCACCTGGAAGAAGAGCCGCGCAGAAAAGAATTTTACGACGCGCTGAATTCATTTTTAAAAAGTTTTAATGAATGCATGGTTCTGCAGGATTTTGTCCATGAATTTAAAAATCTTGAAACCTATCGCAGTGAATTAAAGAAATTTATGAAACTTAGGAAAACCGCCAGCGTCCGATATGCTGATCGGGTTGATTTTGATAAATACAAGCAAGCCCTTATTAAAATAATGGATGATAATATTAAAGCCGAAGAAGCGGAACTTTTGACAAAGCAGATCACTGTCACAGACAGAGAAGCGCTTGACAAGGCAGTTGAAGAAATGGGATCTGATAAATCCAAGGCTGAGGCAATCGCGGCTCAAACACAAAGGACAATTACAGAACAATTGGAAACTGACCCGATTTTTTATCAAAAATTCTCCGATAAAATTAACGAGATTTTGGAAAAAATGAGAAAAAAGAAACTCGCCGATATTGAGGCGCTTAAGCAAATGAAATTAATTGAGGACGAAGTGTTAAACAAAAAAGACGACACTATTCCGGCAAAGGTTCAGGATAAAAAAGGAGCTGATATATTTTTTAGAAATTTAGAAGAAGATTTTGCAAAACACAAACTATCTGAAGATAAATATATAGATATAATTATTAATGTTTTTGATTGTTTGAAAAAAGAAGCGATTGTGGATTGGCACGGAAATAGCGAGGTAAAAAGAATTATTTATAATAAATTAGACGACTATTTGTATGACGAAATTGTAACCGGTCAAGGCATTGCGCTGTCAGGCGATGAAATTAAAAACATAATTAACAAGGCCATCAAGCTGGCCACTGAAAATTATAAATTATTTTAAATATATGGAGAAACATATTTTTAAATATGGGAGCTATTCCTATGAATATTATTTGGTGAGGCAGGAAAGATTGACTATAAGTTTAATTGTCCAGCCAAGTCTTAAAATAATTTTAAAGTGCCCGGCTAATTGCAGTGATGAAAAAATACAGAGGTTTTTAAAAAATAAATGGAAATGGTTGGAGAAGCAATTGTCATATTTTAAAAAATTTAGCAGCAAGATTAATAAAAGGGAGTATGTTTCAGGGGAAAGTTTTTTGTATTTAGGTAGACAGTATAAATTATATATAAGAAAGGCGGGAGAGGATGATGTTAAATTAAAATTTGGCAGAATATTATTGCGCACTACAAGGAAAACAGATAATAAAAAATATAATAAAAAATTGTTAAAGAATTGGTACGGACAAAGAGCGTTTAAAATTTTTGAAGATCAATATATAAAAGTTTTGAAAAATTTTGATTATGACTTTGAGCCAAAATTAATAATCAGAAAAATGAATAAAAGATGGGGCAGTTTTCTAAATCATAAAAAGATAATTTTAAATCCAGTGCTTATTCAAGCGCCAAAGGAATGTATTGATTATGTTATTACCCATGAGCTGTGCCACATGAAATACAAAAATCATGATAAAAAGTTTTATGATTTGTTAAAGAATAAAATTAAGAATTGGGAGAAGATAAAGGAAAAGTTGGAATTGAGGTTTTTGTAATATAATATATAATTAAATCAATAAAATGAATAAAAAAATTACAACAATTTTTTGGCTGTTAATATTGAATTTTATTTTTGTCCTCTGCCAGATGCTTATCCCGACAGTACGAGGTCTATTTCAAGGTTCGGAGTTGTTTTTGGTGCCGTTTATAACTTTTTTTCTTTTAGGTTTGGCTTTATTGATTTTGACTTTAAAAAACGAAATAAAACAGCCGTTAAAAAAATATTTGTTGTTAACCAGCGTTTCCGCTGTCGGAGTTTTAATATTTATATTTTTGCATAACGCGTTTTATGCTTTAGGAATTGTAGCGGAAAATATTAAGATATTAAAGATATTAGCCGAAGCGCTTCACATTGCCTTTTTCTTTATATCAACAATTATCGCCCCAATCGGATTTTTAGTGGGAGTCATTGTGGGCATTAAATATATAATTAAACCATTTGAATTAAAATAAAATTATAAATTTATTTTTTTGTGTTATTTTTTTGTCGTAAATATGGTATAATATAACTATTATAAATAATATGTTAATCTACTAAAATACTTTCCTGTTTAGGATTTTTATATACATTAATTGACGCATATTAATAGTGTAATTATTGTATAGTCCTATTTAGTTTAACGATTTTATGTAGTTAAAAAAGCATGAAAAAAGAAATCAATAAATCATCATTAATAAAAAAAATAGCATGTCTAATAATTGCTATAGGAATTTCCGGACTTAATCCGATTTTTATTTTAACTGCCGAAGCTGCTTCTTCTTCATTTAGCGCTGCGCAAACAGTAGCGAATGTAGCAGATTCAACAGTTCCTGCAATAACTTTATCCGGAGGGTCAGCCGTGGTTAATGGCACAGTGCCTGACTTTAATTTGACTGGCGGTGTGACAGAGGTTTCAGCAACATCAACTCTTGCTTTAGTAGCGTCTAGCAGTCTGGCTAATAATGAATATTTTATTCTTACCGATAATGCAACGTCGGCAGATGCAGTTTGTTTTTATTTTGACACAAATAACGGTATTAGCGATGATACGGGTACAGCTGCTCAGTGTAAAGCGGCTGACGGCTTTGCTGGAGGAGTTGAGCTGGATGTTAGTAGCGCAGGCACAGCTGCGGCTGTTGCTACTGTTGCTCATAATGCGATAAATGGGGTTGTTGATGAATTGTTAGTTACTTCTACCGATAATGCAGATGGTACCCTGACTTTGGCGCAAGATACTGCTGGGACTGCTGGAAATATAGCAACTAACACCAATTATCTAGCCGAAGGAGTAGCTAACGCCGGTGTAACATTACAGTCTTTTAGCGGGGGAGTAAACGGCGTAGCCGCGACCGATACTCAAACCATTACTTCCGCTCTAGCGGCCAGCGCGACTGATAGTTCCATTACCATTGACGGAAATATGATTGCTCTTGGTTCCTCAGCGCTGACTGCAGCCCAAGTTGCTGACGAGATTGTATATGCCCTGACTACAGCGGCTACCGGTACAAGCTATGTGGCTGACGGTGCCTATACGGTTGCTACTTCAGGAGCTGATGTGATCTTCACTCGCACTGCAACCGGCGCCGGCGGTAATGCCAATATTGTGGAAGCTGATACCACTTATACTCAGACTAGCGCAGTTGCGGCTACAGATACGATAACCATACCAGCTGGATTATCGGCTAACGCGAACGATTATTCTGTCGCAATTGATGGTAACACCATTGATCTTGGTACTTCCGCTCTTACTGCCGCTGAAGTAGCTTCTGCCATTGCTAGCGCCCTCACAACTGCCGCGACCGGTACTAGCTATGTGGCAAACGGCGCTTATACAGTTAGTACTTCCAGCGCTGATGTGGTTTTTTCCCGGACGAATGGCACAAATGGAGCAATTACCAGGGGAGATGCTAGTTATGGATCCGTTGCTCAGGTTGTAACCTTTACTCCGAGCAGTGTTGTGTCCGGTGAAACCTTTAACATTGTTATTAATAGTAGCACTTATAGCTTTACATCAACAGCCGCTACTGCGCAAAACGTAGTCGAGGGCTTACAGCCTCTAGTAAACGCAAATAGCGCTGTTAGTTGTACAGAAGATAATGTAAAAGTAACTTGTACAGCTGCTACGGCTGGCACAAGTTTTAGTTATAGTGTTAGTGTTAGCGCTCCCTCCGGAGGTGGAGGAGGCATTGTTTCAAGCGCTTTTTGCTCAATCGTAGAATATGATACCTGGCAAGATGCCTGTGTTAATGGCTGGCAATATCGTAATGTTATATCTTCATCACCTAGCGGTTGTAGGCTTTCTACCGTGCAGGAAAATTCAAGAAAAAGAGAATGCGGACAACAAACATCTATCACGGAGACAATTACAGAACAAACACAAGAAGAAGCTATGACTATTTCATCTAGCGAATTATATATCAATGAAGCGCAAATGATTTTTAAGGCTGAAGTTGATGAAATAATTTCGATATTAGGAATTGAGAGAAATCAGGAAGGAGAAAAGCTATCCCAAGATACGTTAGTTAATAAATTAAAGATTTATCTTGATGGATTAGAAATTGGTCAACAAAATGCTCTAACTAATTTTATTACTTATGGTTCCGTTGCTACTGAAAAGCTCGGCTGGGGTGAGCGAGCAGGAGTTGTCAATTCTTTTCAATCTGCTTTTGGAAAAATTCCTGAAACAGAAAGCGACTGGCAAGATATTGTAAAAATTGCCAATGGACGCTGGCCAAATCAACGTAATAGTGAAACTGAAAATAACGCAAATTCAGCCTTTAGAAAAATATATTTAAGAGATTCAGATAGAAGTAATCCTCATGATGATGCGGCAGTTACCGTTATTGCCTACGGACTGCGACCGGCAAAAAGAAATTTAGATTCAGAAAAAGCAGCAATTAAAATTTTTAAAGCGATTTATGGATATAACCCGACATCTGCTTCAGCCTGGGATATTGTTAGAGCAATTGCTTATAGTGGTGCGACAAGGTAGTTATAAGTATTTATTATGATTAATATAAAAACCTATGAAAATTAAATTTCTTGCCATAATTTTATTTATGGTGCTAATATCTGCCCCGGCCTTTGCTCAAAGTGAAAATAATATAGGTAACACAGACCTAGCGCCTACTTTAATTTCAGAAAAAAGGGGAAATGGCGGAGAAAAAAAAGCGGAGAATATGGAGAAATCAAAAACTCTGCGTGAAGCTGCTAAAACTAAAAAAGAAAAAGCAGGGCAACTAAAAAGTAAATCTGCTAATGAGCATAGAAGTGCGGTTGCCAACTTTGTCCAAGGTTTATTAAATGTAGCAGACCGACAAGCACTAGGCGATATTGGCGAGCAGGTAAGAGAAGTTGCCAGACAGCAGAATGCTTCAGAAGATAAAGTAACGCCTAATTTAGAAAAAGTTAAAAATAAAAATAAAGTTAGAAAATTTTTATTTGGAACAGATTTTAAAAAGACAAAAGAGATAAAGAAAGAAATGCAGGAAGCCAAGAAGAGATTGAATGCGCTTAAAGGGACTAAAGATGAAATTGATAATTCCGCAGATAAGGCGGCAATAGAGGAGCAAATAAAGAATTTCCAAGAAAATATAAATGCTGTATTGAAAGATGTAGAAGCTGAAGAAGGTAGATTTAGTTTATTCGGGTGGGCAAAGAAAATGTTTATTTAGAAGAAGTTATTATAATAGGATTGATAAAAACTACTTTCAATAAATGAGAGTAGTTTTTTGTTATTTGAATGTGTAGAATTTATTATATTTTTCAAATATAATGTGATCTAAAACTTCAATGCCGAGCAGTTGCCCGGCTTTTTTTAATCGCTTGGTTAATTCGAGATCAGCTTCAGAGGGGGAGATATCTCCGCTTGGGTGATTATGGAGGATGATTATTTCAGTTGCATTATATTTAATGGCCGGGCGAAAAATTTCGCGCGGATGGACGATGCTGGCAGTTAAAGTGCCAAGGCTGATCAGTTCGTATTTTGGTTTTTTTCGAACCGGGCTCAAATAGATCACGATAAAATGTTCTTTGTTCGGATCAATGATTAATTTTTTGGCCATTCGGATTGCCTCAAGAGGAGTAATAAATTTAATTCCTGAAGAGACCAAAAAAATCGTCCCAGCTGTTGGGACGGTTTGTTGTGTTTGGCCGAACGAATATCCGCGATCATTATAAGGTAATGGAGGAGTGTATTGTTTTTTTTGAGTATCCATGTCAATCAACAACCTATCACACTACAAACCAAGCGGATTTAATTTTCAGATGTGCAAGTCCACAAACATAATTGACATTTTTTTTATAATATTATATAGTATTAACAGCTACTAACCGCTCGGTTAGTAAATCCCGCAAAATCACTTTGTGATAGCGGGGTGAATTAATTTTTAATAATAAAATTATGGGAATAGTTAAAATTCAGGGGCAAGATATTATTCAGGACACAAAAAAACAGATTGTTAATATTGCCCGGCAGCTTTTTTCAGATTATAGTTATTTGGGAGTTTCCATGAGTGATATTGCCAAAAAAGTTAACATTACAAAAGGCGCGTTATATTATCATTTTACCGGCAAAGTAGAAATTTATCATGAGGTTCTTGATGAGGTTTTTACTGGTTTAAGTTCCGCTATTGTTGAAGCGAGCAATGAAGAAAATACCAAAAATAAATTATTTGCTTTGGTAAAAAATTATTTGGATTTTGGATTTAAAGAAAAAAATCTTATTAAAGCCTTAACCTTGAAATTGTCACCGGCCAATCGCCAGATAAGTGAATATATTATCAAGTCAAGAGAACAGACAATTGATTTAATTCAACCAATGATCAAGAAAATATTTTCAAATAAAAAAATAGACAGCCGTATGCTTTCCTCCCTGTTAATGGGAATGATGGACGGCTTGCTTTTGGAATACTCATTATTGAATAAAAAAATTA
>DAOVXE010000023.1 GCA_030636285.1 Candidatus Falkowiibacteriota bacterium
AAGGTTTTTCATAGGTTAATATGCTTGATTTATAAATCATAATATTATTTTATAATATTTTTGCAAAAATTACAATAAAAAATAATCCATTTTTATATTGATATATACTTTAGCTTATGCTAAATTATATATCCATATATAATTTAGTTATTCACCTTACGCACAAACTATCTTTCTTTTCAGCCCAGCCATAAATGGCAGGCCTAATTGACAATTTTTTAAGCCCGATAAATCGGGCTATATATAAAACCGTTAATAGTAATATCCCGCTTTAGCGGGATTAAAAAACAAAAATGTAGCCCTGCCATTTATGGCTGGGCGGCGATTGTCGCCAAATACCCGATTTTGAGGGTATTTACCGTAGTTTTATAATATTTTAGCAAAAATTACAATAAAAAATAAGGCATTTTTAGCTTTACAACCATGGTTTTTTTTGCTACAATTAAGTTAAATTAAACACTCTTTTTGAGTGGATTTTTATTGTTTGAAATTTTGTGTATAACTTGTTATCGGAAATAATTAAAAGTTTTTTATCCGCTTCGCGGATAATCGTTTAGAGCTATTTTTTGTTTTTATTCTGTTGTTATTAATGTCTTGCTTTATGAAAAATATAATTATTATTATAGGTTTACCAGGTTCTGGAAAATCGTATTTGATAAAAAATAAATATAATAATACTTCAACCCATGCAATTTTTGATGATGTCAAAGATGATGCTGTATTAAATACAGGATGTTTTTCTTATAGTAAAGACTATCCTTGTATAATTTCCGAAATGGAAAAATCTAAAAAAAATATTATAATTTCAGATATAAGTTTTTGTGAATACGAACAATATGAACAGGCAAAAAATATTTTAAATTGGTGGATAGAAAAAAGAGGATTTAATTATAGAATTATTAACATCGTTTTTAAAAACCAACCATGCCGTTGCAAAAATAATATTAACAAAAATAAAAACCGTAATAATCAAAACAGGAAAAAAGATTTAGAAAAATTTTCAGAATGTTATAACCCAAAAGACTATATAAATAATTCTAACGATAAAATGCGCAACGTACAAGAATAATAAATAACAGTATATTATAACGCACGTTTCAAATAATTTTTTTAATATGAATATAAAATTATTAATAAACTCATTTACAGGTTGGTTGTTTGGAATCTTGTTTATAATAATCGGCATAGGACTTGCCTTTGCTGATTCTAAATTTTTTTCGGGTTTAATAATGTTTGTTGTAGCTACGATTTTACTTCCACCTACCGCAAAATTAATTGAAGCAAAATTCAAACTAAAAATATCGCCTTTAATTAAAATAATTATCGGGGTTATTGGATTTATTGTTTTTGTTGTATCAATAAGTTCTGAAAGTAATTCCGCAAAAAACGAATTAACGCCACAGAAACAAGTTAGCGAAACCACAAAGGTTGAAGAAAATATTAATAGCCAACCGCAAACAGATGAAGAAGAAGATGAAAAAATAAAAACAGAAAAAAATATGCAAGAAGAGCTTCCTAAATTGTCAACGGAACAAGAATTACGTATAGCCGCTAACCACCATCATGTAGCGCTTTTAGGGTTGAAAAGTATAGTAGAATATGAAATAGTAGAATTAGTAATAGGCGAAAAAAATAAGGCGTGGATTATATATCATAGTAAAATAAAAAACGAATGGGATGAAGAAGGTAAATGGTATTATTATTTTGAAAGCGAGTGGATTAGGGAAAATGGAAAATGGGTTATGGGAGATGGAAGCAATAAATTAACATTTCATGGTTCCAAACCAGAAGAAAATGAATTTAAGATTCATAATACTTTCGCTGATTTGGCCGATCAATATACTGAAGAATTGTTTGATAAATATTCCCTACTTTCTACTATAGGCGGTCAATTAGATAAAGCTGAAGATAAAGCATTTAAAGAAACAGCATTAAAATATAATGTTTCCACTGAAGATGTGACAAAATATTTTATGCACGTAGAAATGTGGTCAATGTATTCCAACGAAGGACAACAGTGGTTGAAAACAGTTGGAAGCCAATATTCTGATTCGTATAACGGAATTAAGGATATAACAACTTCCAACATATCTATTAAAAATGAATATGGAATCGTTTCAGTTCTCGGAGAAATAAAAAATAATACGAATAAAACTGCAAAAATTATTTATATAACAATAACTTTTTATGATAAAAATGACAGGATTATAAATACTGCCGTAGACACCCAAGGAAACTTATCGCCTGGTCAAACAAAAACTTTTGACGCAAGAGGTATTTATAGTTCTGCTTTTTCAAGATATAAAATTGATATTGACGCTTTATATTAAAAATATGACTCAAAAAACCATATCATCAAAAACATTTATCTTTAATATACAAAAAGAAATTATAGAGCCATGCAATAAAGGACACTTTATTGAAGCGATAATTAGAGCACAGGTACATATTGCAAGAATTGCAAAAAGATTATTAATAGAAAAATTTACAAAAAGAATAAGAAGAATTAAATTATGTGGAAATATATTCTAAAAATAATTGATAGATTATTTGGAAAAATATTTGATGATATAGGCAAAAAATTATTTAACCAATATAAAAAGTTATTTAAACATAAGATTTCAATATACGACCAGTTGATTAACCTGCCGTACGTAAGATACGGTGACGATAAATGTTATTACGGAAAATGTTATAACTTAAAATCAAGGAATGAATTATTAGAAAAAACTGATTATAAAATATTTTGCAAAAAATTAAATTTTTTTAACAAAAAAAGACTTTTAAAAAAGCTAATAAACAATTTTGAAATTAATAGCTGGAATGAATGCGATAAATACTTAACCTCTTTAATTATCCTTTTCGATTCATTGAACCCCAGAAAACTTTATAAAATTTATCAGGACATCAAAGACAGCAATCAGACTCAGCAAATTTTTATTTTTTTTCAAGAAATTCAAAAGATAAAACCAAAATTAATAAACAAAAAACTAAGAATAGGTATTGGGCATTATTTAAAGATACAAGAAGAAATAAAAAAACTAAAACAAAAAAGAGTTTTGGACAAAGGGCATTCACTCCTTACCCAATAATTATGGTAAAACAAAGACAAGCTTCTATTTTTAAAGTTACAGAATTCAATGTCTTTAAAACCATGCTTTATGACCAAGAAACAAA
Source organism: Candidatus Falkowiibacteriota bacterium (assembly GCA_030636285.1). The sequence continues at coordinate 3,178 of DAOVXE010000023.1, forward strand.
CTATAAAAGTTGAGGGTATTGAGATAGTCACTTTTACAAAAAATGACAGTGATTTTATTTCCCTGACCGACATCGCCCGCCACAAGAATCCTGCATTTCCTGCCGATGTTATAAAAAATTGGATGAGAACCCGCTCTACGATCGAATTTCTCGGATTATGGGAAAAGCTGCATAACCCGGCTTTTAAACTGGTCGAATTCGACCAGTTTAAAAATAAAACTGGCTTAAATTAATACAGATATGCCAAAAAATAAAACAATAAATGTAAAAGGAACCGAAATCACGATTATTAGACAAGGCAACCTTGATTATATCTCATTGACCGACATGCTCAAAGCAAAGGACGGCGACTTTTTTATTTCCGACTGGCTAAGAAACAGAAATACGGTTGAATTTTTGGGCATCTGGGAAAGTATTTACAATTCAAATTTTAATTATGGCGAATTTGCCATAATTAAAAGCAAAGCCGGCTTAAATAATTATAAGATAAGCGCGAAAGAATGGGTTAAAAAAACCAATGCTATCGGATTGAAGGCAACGGTCGGAAGATACGGCGGAACTTACGCACACAAAGACATTGCCTTTGAATTTGGAATGTGGATTAGCGCAGAATTCAAAATATATTTAATTAAAGAATTTCAGCGGCTTAAGGAAGATGAAAACAAGCGTTTAAAACTGGAATGGAGCCTGCAAAGAACGCTGGCCAAAATCAATTATAAAATCCATACCGATGCCATTAAGGAAAACCTGATTCCGCATGAATTAACGAAAAATCAGATCAGCATGAAATATGCCAATGAAGCGGATTTACTTAATGTTGCTTTATTTGGAATAACCGCGAAAATGTGGCGGGATCAAAATCCCAAATTAAAAGGAAACATCAGGGATCACGCTTCAATCGAGCAGCTGGTGGTTTTATCTAATCTTGAAAGTATAAACGCCTTATTGATCCGCGAGAGACTCTCACAGAAAGATAGAATTCAGAAACTAAACAATACCGCAATAATCCAGATGAAATCGCTGTTAACAAACGATAAAATAAAAAAATTGGAATCGCCAAAATAAAAAACACCTCTACAGAAGTAAAGATGTTTTTGCTGGAGTTACATAAAAATTATAGATTTATTTTACCAGCTTTGCATAAATTTTAAAAATAAAGTAAAATATGCCGGGGAGGAAGAAGAAAAAAATCAAGGCGCAGGGCTTATTGGCTCAAACCAATAAGGAGCTTATGGCTGAAAAAAAATTAATTAAAACCAGGTCCGGGAATAAAGCTAAAATCAGCAAAGTTAAGCCTGAAAAAAAGATAAGCATTCGGAATAAAGTATTAAACAGAAAAATAAGTAAACCGGCGCGAACAAAAAAGAAGCAGGAAAAGCTTCAAGCTGACAGCCGGATGGAAGCCAGACTGGATAAAGAAAAGCAGCTGATAATATTTTCCGGAGTAACGTTTTTTATGGTTTTGATCGCTTTTTTTTGGATCTTTAATATTTCTCAGGTTTTTAAGAAAATGAGCGTAGCCAATGAAAATGAAAATAATAATGATATGGCCGATACCTGGCAGGAATTAAGCCAAGGACTGGGCAATAGCCTGGACCAGATGAAATTTAATCTGGAAAAAGTAGATGAATTAAAGGATAATTTAATGGTTGAGCAATATACTTCCACTACCATTGAGAAGCTGCCGGATAATGAATTTGAATCAGTAGCTGGGCAAGAAATAACCGAAGAGCAGGTTGAAAAATTAAAATCAATGTTAGAAGAAAATTAGATAACAGGAATACGAATAAATTTTTGTCGTTTGCTGTCTAAATAATAAAACTATATAAAGAATAACTCACCTTACACACTTATTGCGTAAACAAAGTTATAATTTATGTAATTTAAACAAAAACGAGGATAAAAACAAGTTTTATCTTAGCATTTTTGTTTAAATTACATAAATTATAACTTTTTCTAAGGTAAAAATATTTAGTGCGTAAGGTGAGAGAATAATATTAATATTAATCGTAACGTATTAAGATACAAGTTAGGCCCAAAGGGCACTAACAGTAGTCGGGAATATTCAAATTCCTTGACTGAAAATTAAAATATATGGTAAAAAAAATAGTGAAAAAAGACAAAGGAGAGGTTAACAAGAAAAAGGTTGTTAAAAAATCAATTGAGAAAAAAATTCCAGAGGTAAAATCTGCTGTACCAAAAGAATCCAAAGAGGAAAAAAGCCGGGAAAATAAGGACACGGAGAATACCACTACAATGACAATCGTAACCGAGCGGCAAAAAACAGAGTATGGCATGGTTGAACCATTGCCTTTAAGCGATGAAATGCGCAAGTCTTATCTTGATTACGCGATGAGCGTAATTGTAACCCGGGCCTTGCCGGACGTGCGGGACGGGCTTAAGCCGGTTCACAGGCGTATCCTTTACGCGATGTGGTCAATCGGGCTTAAGCCAACGGCTAAGTTCAGGAAATCAGCCAATGTGATCGGTGAAGTGCTTGGTAAATATCATCCTCATGGCGACACAGCGGTTTATGATTCTATGGTTAGAATGGCCCAGGACTTTTCTTTGCGCTACCCTTTGGTAAAAGGCCAGGGGAACTTTGGTTCTATGGACGGGGACCGGGCGGCGGCAATGCGCTATACCGAGGCCAAAATGAGCGCTATTTCCGAGGAATTGCTGGCTGACATAGAAAAAGATACGGTTAATTTTTCGCCTAACTATGACGGCTCGCAAAAAGAGCCCCAGGTAATGCCTTCCAGACTGCCTAATTTGCTTTTGAACGGTTCTATGGGCATTGCCGTTGGCATGGCAACCAATATCCCGCCGCATAATTTAAACGAAATAATTGATGGGATTGTTTATTTGATTGACAATCCGGCTGCCAGTGTTGATGACCTGATGCAGTTTGTAAAAGGACCTGATTTTCCGACCGGTGGAATAATATATAATCAGAATGACATTCGCCAGGCTTTTGCCACCGGCAAGGGCGGTATTGTTTTGCGCGGCCGGGCTGAGATTAAAGAAACCAAATCAAATAACTACAAAATAATTATTACCGAGATTCCGTATCAGGTGAATAAAGCTTCGCTGGTAGAAAAGATCGCTTTTTTGGTAAAAAGCAAAAAATTAATAGGCATTAAAGATCTGCGTGATGAGTCGGATAAAGACGGCGTCCGGATCGTGGTTGATCTTAAACGGGACGCGTATCCGAAAAAGATCTTGAACAGCCTGTATAAGCATACTCAGCTTCAGGAGACTTTTCATGTTAATATGCTGGCGCTGATTGACGGTATTCAGCCGAAAGTACTAACTTTAAAGATGGCTTTGGAAGAATATATCAAGCATCGGATAGAAGTGATTACGCGGCGCACCCAGTATGATCTTAATAAAGCCAAGGAGCGGGCTCATATTTTGGAAGGCTTAATGATCGCGCTTAAGAATATTGACGCGGTGATCAAGATCATTAAAGCCAGCAAAGACAAGGAAGCGGCTAAGATAAGTTTGATGAAAAGATTTAAGTTTAGCGAAAGGCAGGCAATCGCTATTTTGGAAATGAAATTGCAGAATCTGGCCAATCTGGAAAGACTGCGCATTGAAGATGAGCTAAAGGAAAAGAAGAAAATAATTAAAGAACTGGAAGCGATATTAAAGTCAAAAACCAGAATTAGAAAAATAATTAAAGACGAATTAAGCGATATTAAAAATAAATATGGTGATGAACGAAGAACTCAGGTAGTAGCTCGCGGAGTCAAGGATTTTTCCATGGAAGATCTGGTGCCTAACGAAGAAGTGGTTGTGTTTATGACGCGCGACGGATATATTAAGCGGGTGGCGCCTGATACTTTCAAAAGCCAGCATCGGGGCGGCAAGGGCGTAATTGGCCTTACCACCAAGGAAGAGGACATGGTTGAATTTATGTTTACAACCTCAACGCATTCGGACATTCTTTTATTTACCACCAGGGGCCGGGTTTTTAAGCTTAAGGCCCATGAGATTCCTCAGGCCGCGAGAACCGCCAAGGGCCAGGCAATTGTTAATTTCCTTGAGCTTGGACATGGCGAGCAGGTAACTTCTATTTTGCCTTTGGATAAGATCAGCAGCGCGCAATTTCTCTTTTTTGCTACTGAGAAAGGCTTGGTAAAAAAGGTTAAACTGGAAGAATTTGCCAATGTGCGGCGCAGCGGCTTGATCGCGATCAAAATAAAGCCGGAAGATAAATTGATCTGGGCCAAGCCAACCGGCTTAAAAAGCGAAATACAGTTAATAACCGCCAAAGGCCAGGCGATTCGTTTTAAAGAAACCGATGTCAGGACAATGGGGCGGACCGCGTCCGGCGTATTTGGAATTCGCCTTAAAAAAGACGACACGGTAGTGGGCATGGGCGTGATAAAATCAGACAAAGAAAAGCAAAAGAAAATTCAGGTTGTTACCGTAATGGAGCAGGGCTATGGCAAGCGAACGCCAATCGGCTTTTACAAAGTGCAGAATCGGGGCGGTTCCGGGATTAAGACAGCCAAGGTAACGGCCAAGACCGGCCAACTGGTAAACGCTTACGTGTTGAACGCGGAAACCATGAAAGACAAAGATCTGATAATAATTTCGGAAAAGGGCCAGGTGATCCGGCTGCCTTTTAAATCAGTCAACAAGCTGGGGCGCGACACCCAAGGGGTGCGGCTGATGCGTTTTAAAAGCAGTAACGATAAAGTGGCCTGCGTATCCTGGGTTTGATTTTGACTTAAATTCTCAAATTTGTTATTCTGGTATTATTAAAAATAACTAACTCACCTTACACACTAGATAATTTTACCTTAGAAAAAGTTATAATTAATATGATTTAAACAAAAATGCTAAGATAAAACTTGTTTTTATCCTCGTTTTTGTTTAAATCATATTAATTATAACTTTGTTTACGCGATAAATGCGTAACATAAATAACTAAGTAAATAACTAAATTTTTATGAAGAAAATTATAATTTTAAGTTTAATGTTAGTGTTTGCGACAACCGGTTGTGATAAGCTGGGGACAGAGACCAAAGTTAAAACCTTAAGCCTGGAAGAGGCAAAGGTTAAAGCGGTTGATTTTATTAACAAAAATTTAATGCAGCCCGGCACAACCGTATCTATCAAGGAAGCGAGCGAAGAGGACGGAATGTACAAGCTGGCAATTAATATGTCTAACGGGCAGGAAGTTACCTCTTATATTACCAAGGACGGTAAAAAGTTTTTCCCGCAGGCCATGGATATTGAAGAAGTTGAAAGTAAAAATCAAAACACTGATAAGCCGGATGATCAACC
>DAOVXE010000183.1 GCA_030636285.1 Candidatus Falkowiibacteriota bacterium
GCCTTTTTGTTCTATTTTAGTTCCGCGAGGAACCAAAACACCGTCAACATCAAAAATAATAAGTTTTATGTCAGCTAAGATTTTTTTTGTTAAATAATTTATTGGTTGCATATTTTATAAATATAAAAATTAATTTTTATAAACCGATTTTTTTTCTTTGATCTTTGGGCATTATAATCCCGGCTTCATCCATTAAATTTATTATTTCGCGAGTTATATTAAGAAGGTCACTATCTGTCTTGCCTTCAAATTTAACTTTTATGAAAGCGGAAGTATTTGACGGACGAACAATTCCCCAGCCGTTTTGAAAATTTATTCTTGAGCCGTCAACATCATTAACATCAAGCCCTTTCTTTTTTGCCATTTTAGTAAAATTATCAACTGCTTGATATTTTTTTGTGTCAGGAAATTCTATAAAAATTTCTTCGCTCACGCTATATTTTGGCAGAGAGCGTAAAAAAGCGATAAAATTTTCTTTTTCAGAAGCGATTTGAACCAGCTTTAATGAAGCAAACAGAGCGTCATCTGTTAAATAATATTCCAGCGGAAAATAAAAATGGCAGGTAGTTTCACCGCCAAAAACCGCGTTTTTTTCAATTATTTTAGAGAGCACGGCCGCGTGATAGCCGACTGTTAAATCAATACGCTGCTTATGTTTTTTTACTTCTTCAATTAACGCCATAGACGCCCGGGAGTCCACGGCGATAGGCCCTAATTTTTTATTAAACGCGTCTTTAGTAAAAATCATCAGTAAATCATCCCCGTTTATTAGATTTCCTTTGCTGTCCACAAAACCCGCGCGATCGCCATCGCCGTCGTAAGCAATACCTAAGTCAGCTTTCTTTTCTAACACTTCTTTTTTTAGATCCTCCATGTTTTCTTTATGATATGGATCAGCGATATGGTTAGGGAATGAATCATCCGGTTCGGAGTATATGGTGTTCACCTCACAGCCTAATGATCTGAATATTTTTTCCGGAAGCAGGCGAGCCGCGCCGTTGCCTGTATCTATAATAAGTTTTAGCGGTTTTTTTATGTTTATTTTGCCTGTAATATATTTAATATAATCTTTTTCAGCGTCTATTTTTTTAATCACCGGGTTTGGATTTTTTGTTTTAATTAATTGATTGTTAATAATTAAATTTTTAATTTTATCATAGTCTTCTGGCAGTGTTGGATAAGCATCTTTTAAAACTATTTTAATTCCGTTAAATTTCCCTCCCAAATGAGACGCTGTAACAACAATTCCGCCGTCAAAATTATAATGGCAAACCGCGAAATACACCACTGGCGTTATTACTATTCCCACGTCAATAACTTCTTTACCACCGTCAATAAGGCCTTTAATCACTGCTCTTTTAATTGATGGCGTGCTTTTTCTTATGTCTCCTCCGACAACGATTTTTTTTATTTCCGGAAACTGATTAGCAAAGCCTAAGGCAATATTATACGCGGCCTCTTCATTAAATTTTTTAGGATATTCCCCGCGAATATCATATTTTCTAAAAATTGTTTCGTCTATTTTCATAATAAGTCTATTAGCAAATTAATTATTTTTTAGATTTTTTAAATGTTAAATTTTTTTACGCATCATCCACATCCCGCCCAGGGCCCACCAGATGGCCATAAGGGAGAGGAACCAGCCGATAAGCGGGAGCTCAGTGAGTAGCCAGAGCAGGCATACGCCGATTATCATGGCCCAGATAAGCGAGTCTTTCTTTTTCTCCCATATTTTATTCAAAACCATCCGGCCGATAAGGATTCCGACAATGGTTTTGGCAATATACATAGCGATCAGCCAAATAACTGTCAGAATTATTGCCAAAGGGATGCCGATGATCGTAAAGACCAGAAGCAAGGCAATGATAGGAGTTAAGATCATTATTATGGCACCGATGCCTATAGCCGGGGCTATACGCGCAGTCATTTTGTCAGTTAAATTTTTGATTGGCTCACGCCATAGACTAATTAAAACCAAACCAATAACCAAGGAGGAAAAGATAGAAAATAATCCGTGCCAGGCTTTCCAGGCAGCCAGATCGCGCCGGTCTGCTTTGTCCGGGAAACTATGGCCGACTTTTCCGGCGATCATTGCTTTTTCGGATATTTCACCTGCTTTGCCGGCTGAGTAATATAGGTTGCCGCCAATTACGGCGCTGTCATACACATAGAGAGGAAAGTTTGTATCGTCTTTTTCCACTTTAATCCCTTTACCTTCGCGTTCCATGCGTTCATCCAGCCTCATCTTTACGTCGCCGGTTACTTCCCCGGCAAGCACGACGATAGCGCCGCCGCCATGCAGGTCACCATCTATCTTGCCGCGGAATTCTCCTAACGCGCCACCGAAGAAAAAGTCGCCATTTACGACAGTGTCTTTAGTCTGAGTTATTGTAGCCCCAAAGGCATGAACACTGCCAGCTATATCATTGTTTATATTAATAGTATCGCCAGCCGCGCGCAGACTGCTGCCAACTTTGCCGTTTATAGTAATGGTTTGCCCGGCGGCGAAAACGTCGCCGGTAGTAGAGCCATTCAAGACAATATTTTGCCCGGCGACAAAGATATCACCGTCAATCATTCCATCAATTGTAATATTGTTACCGGCGGCATAGAAATTACCGATGATAATTTCATCCTCGGCAACATAGACTGACGGGCTGGTTTTAAGCTCAAAAGCATGAGTAGCTATGGGGA
>DAOVXE010000187.1 GCA_030636285.1 Candidatus Falkowiibacteriota bacterium
GATATAAAGATCACTCCCAGAGAAGCGTGCCAGAAGTTCGGGCTAGTCAGCTCTTTAAAAGTAGTTTTGATAATAGGAGGCGGCACCGGAGCTAAGGGAATAAATGATTTGGTGGATAATTCCTTGGTTGAGTTGACCAAGTTTTGCCAAGTGCTTCATATTGTTGGCAAAGGCAAAATGTCCGAGCTGGCTCGCGAGCATCAAATGAGCAATCCTAATTACCGTGTTTTTGAATTTCTTGATTCTTTTGGGATTATTAAGGCTTATTCAGCGGCCAGTATCGTAGTTAGCCGTTGCGGCATGGCTACTTTGACTGAGCTGGCTTTTTTAGGCAAGCCGAGCATTTTGATTCCCATGCCAGGCTCTCACCAGGAAGATAATGCCAGGATCTTTGCCGCGGCCAAAGCGGCGATTGTGTTAGAGCAAAAAGATCTGGATATTAATGTGTTTATTGGCAATATCCGCGAACTTTTAAATAATGAGGTTTTACAAAGAAATTTTTCCAACGAAATTCAATCAATAATTAAACCGGACGGGAATTTGTTAATTACAGAACAAATTGACAAGTTATGCCCAAAGGGCACTAACAGTAGTCGGGAATATTCAAATTCCTTGACTGAAAATTAATAACATGAATTTAAATAATATAAAAAAAGCGCATATTATCGGCATTGAGGGCGCGGGCACTTCTGCTTTGGCTCTGATGTTTAATTCCAACGGAATTAAAGTAAGCGGATCAGACGAAGGCGATCATTTTTATTTTGATACGCTTAAGAATAAAGGAATTAAAATATTTCATGGATTTAAAGCAAACAACATTTCCAAAGACGTTGATTTGATTATTTATTCCACTGCCTTTAAGCCTGAAACAAATGTTGAATTAGAAGTTGCTTTGCGCGGTAAAACAAAAGTAATTAATTATCCCAAGGCTTTATCAATGTTGTTTGAGAATAAATACGGTATCGCGGTTGCCGGTACTCACGGCAAAACCACGACCACGGCTTGGCTGGCCTATGTTTTGGATAAGTCCGGATACGCGCCCAGCGCGATCGTCGGCTCCAAAGTATTGCAATTCAACAACAGCAGTTTGGTTGGTAAATCCGAGTATTTTATAGTTGAAACAGACGAGTATCAAAATAAATTAAAATATTATTTGCCTAAAGCAGTGCTTCTTAATAATATTGAATATGATCATCCTGATTTTTTTCAGACTGAAGATGAATATAGAAAGGTGTTTATAGAATTTATTAAAAAAATTCCTAAAAAAGGATTTTTAATTGCCAATTTTGATGATCCGATGATTAGGAAGACAGCCTGTGTCAATTGCCGCGGGCGGGTAATAACTTACGCGATAGATGAAGCAGCCGATTATGTGGCTTATGATATTAAAACTGAAAATGCCAAGCAATATTTCAAGGTTAAACTTAAGACTGAAAGCAATAATATGAGTACTGATGATCTGGGCGGCTTCGCGATCCATTTGACGGGAAGGCATAACATTTCAAACGCCTTAGCCGTGATCGCGGCATGTATTGAATTAAACGTACCCTTGAATGAACTGCGTACGTATTTGGAGGATTTTCAGGGGACGGCCAGGCGGATGCAGGTGATGGGGGAGTATCGCGGCGCGATTTTGATTGATGATTATGCCCATCACCCGACCGAGGTTAAGGCAACGCTGGCAGCCGCGGTGGAAAAATATCCGCGTAAAAATATTATTGCTGTTTTCCAGCCCCACACTTTTACCAGAACCAGGGCCTTGCTTAAAGATTTTGCCGCCAGTTTTAACCAAGCGGATGAGCTGATTATTCTTGATATTTACGGTTCAGCCAGAGAAGAGCACGGCGGTGTTCACAGTGAAGACTTAGTTAAAAAGTTAAAAGTTAAAAGTAAAAAGTTGCCGGTAAAATATATTTCTGCCGTAAAAGAGGCAGCGGAGTATTTACAAAGTAAAATTGGAAATAATGATGTTGTTGTATTTATGGGCGCCGGGGATGTTTATTTGGTTGGAAATAAGCTTTTGGATTTGTAACATAAACTCAACCATTACGTATTAATATATAGGGGATTAAGAGCCTGTCTAAAAAGTCCATTTTTACTGCAAATTCCAAATTTCGGCATAATTTTTTATAAATTTTCTCGCCTATGCTCAGGCATAAGCTCAAAAATTTATAAAAAATTCTGCTCAAAATTTGAAATTTTCGTTACAAAAGCGACTTTTCAGACAGGCTCTAAAAAAAATTAAAGGGGACAACCCCTGATTTTTTGTACATGAAATTTAACGAAACTAAGGAAAAAAGAATAAAATATAGGGAATTTTGGCCAAAATTGTTCAATATTCTTAAGCCTTCCAGAAAAATAATGAAAGGAATTTTGATCGTGACTATTTTTTTAGAAGGGACAGCTTTAATTGGTCCGTATATACTAAAAGTAATAATTGATAAATTAATAGCTTTTGATCCATCCGAGATAACAAATATTGTTATTTTGGCCATATTTATGTTGGCTCTAGACTAGCAAAGGTAGCTATGATATACTACTTTTATGCTAATCAGAGCAAAAATTTCTAAGTATAAATTGAAAAAAATAATTAAGTACTTTTGCGCCGATATTTTAGCCTCCA
>DAOVXE010000060.1 GCA_030636285.1 Candidatus Falkowiibacteriota bacterium
AGCAGACGGCAGTGTTTGGTTTCATTCACTTGGTACTGGTAATAGCGGTAGCTGTCAAAAAATAGTGGCCAGATTTGATGATAATGATAATTTGTTGTGGGCCACTCATGTTTCTGTTGATAATTCTTCAAACGCTTCATATAGTAATGGATGGGTATTTACCGGGACAGTTAAAATAAATTTTAAAATTCCTTTTGCTAATTCAATAGCGCAAGTTATAACATCAACCGGACAAAATAAATATTGGAGCGGACGGGTTTATCAGGGCAGTGATTATGAAGTCCTGTGCAATCAAGGATTTTCAGCATTTCCTCAAATTTGCCGTTATTCAGGAGAAGATTCCACAATTCCACCGGTCTTTATTTCTGATTATTCTCCGTTTGGTTCGGTAATGCCGCCTTATCCGGCTAATAATCCTTATGAATGGGACAGTAAAGACGATATAGAAGGCAACCAGCCGCTCTATTATGAAGAGCCTGATAAAAGCTTAAAAGAACCATACCAGGCAAGAATGGGACAGGTACATACAATAGGGTCTGTTAAACGGTTTTTTGCCCAAAGCTACGGTATGTGGGAGTGGGACGGCAGTCATTATGTAAAAAGCACCAGCACTGATAATTGGATACCACCAACTAACTTATGCGCAAGCGATCCAAGACCGGCTTATCCCGGAGATTTATGCGGCATTTCGCCAACAGTATTTAATATAATGGTTAATAATCAAATTAGCAATGCAGTAATTGACGATAATCAGTTTGTTAGTTTGACTTTTAACAGCGATGTTGACGTTGAGCAATTGCCATTGGTAATGTACGCGGTTGACTGGGGCGATAATGAGCGTACAACAGTTTCCGGCGTGGAAATGCGGGAACGCGCTAACATTGATAATCCGCACGCGCTTTACCATTTATACGGATATTGGGATCTTAAGGCAAAGAACGCGATTAATCAAATAGAAAATACTGTTTATTGCGGCGCGGCCGGCGCTGACGCTTTGAATTATATCGGCGCTGACAGTGGAGTTGACTGTCCTGCCGGCAGCGCTTGTTGCGCCATTCGGCCAAAAGTAAAAATTAAGGATAATTGGGGGTGGTGCAACAACGGCGTTAACGGCAGCCCATGTCCTGCCAACGGTTATGAGTTGTTTGGCGGCTGGGTTATAATAAATAGAATATAAAAAATTTGAAGTATTAGTATGGCAAATATTATTCCTTTGGAAAAAATTGAAAGTAAGATATTATTAGTCCGCGGGCAGAAAGTTATGCTGGACAGGGATTTGGCCGTTCTTTATGGAGTTGAAACAAAAAGGTTGAATGAGCAAGTAAAGAGAAATATTAAAAGGTTTCCAGAAGATTTTATGTTTCAGCTTATAAAAATGGAAGCTGAATTTTTAGAAAAAGAGGGAATATTTAACGATTCTTTAGGGTCGCAAATTGTGACCTTAAAGAATAAAAGCAGTAAAGATTTGCCAAACTTGAAATCACAATTTGTGACTTCAAGAGGAAAAGATGACGAATATTCGCAAAACTTGAAGTCGCAAATTGCGACCTCAAGTTGGGGCGGCCGCCGTAAACTGCCGTATGTATTTACGGAGCAAGGTGTGGCTATGCTTTCCAGTGTGTTACGCAGTAAAAAAGCCATAGAAGTTAACATTACAATAATGCGGATGTTTGTTAAAATTAGACGAATGTCACAATCATATAAAGATTTAGCCAGAAAAATAGCAGAAATAGAGAAAAAGTACAATAAAAAAATAATAAAGATTTTTAAAGTATTGGACTATTTAACTGAAGAACATAAAAATAGCAATAAAAAAGAAATTGGATTTAAATAAATGGTAAACCAGAAAGCAAATAATGATATGGAGCAGGCCAGGTTATTTCGACAGGCGATTATGGCGCAATCAACAGATAATACCATTGAACAAGATAAAAGCTCTCAGGAAAATACAAAAGAGAAAGTATCTACAGGCGGATTATTGCGGCAAGGAATAATTGCGGCCAAGAATGCAAGAAATATTAAAGAAAAAACAGAAGAGGAAGTGAAAAGGAAAATTATGTCGCCGGCAAGACAGGTAACAAGCCGGCTATTGCGCCAGGCATGGTATTGTTTAATTCCGAGTTGGGGATTAACATCTGTTTATATTAATTTACATGTTTTTTTAAGATTTGTTTTGGGGAAGGATTTATTTTGTAAGTTGGGCGATGAATGGTTTCCAAAGCAGATTCAAAATATAAGCGGCAAGGCAATCGGTATTATTGAAGCGATGGTGTTGTTATTTATTAATATAATTATAGCTGTCATTATTTTAATTATTTTATCTATTATAGTATTTGTAGTAGATAGTGTTAAGTTTTAAAATTTATAATATTTATTCACTATGGAAGGATTATTAAATTTTGTAGGGATTGGCATAGAAGGAGTAGTTGTTACTGTTGTCGGCTGGATAGTGTCATTGGTAATATGGGTAGTAGGGGCGTTTATAAGCGCGGTTATTAATGTTATTATTGCCATTGCCCAATATAATAATTTTATAAATGAAACTCCGATTATTGAGGCCTGGGTGATAGTGCGCGACTTCTGTAACATGTTTTTTATTTTAGTGTTGCTTTTGATCGCTTTTGCCAGCATTCTTCAATATGAGAATTACAGCATTAAACGCTTGTTGCCTAAGTTGATTCTGATGGCGGTTTTGATTAATTTTTCCCGCATGATCTGCGGCATAATAATTGATGCCGGGCAAATTGTAATGCTTACTTTTGTCAGCGCTTTCGCGGATGGAGGCGGAAACTTTATGGGAGCTTTGAATGTTGATAAATATTTAACTATGGTTGAGGGCGATAAATGGGATAAGGATATTAATGTCCTCTCTACTGTTGGGTCTTTGATAATTGGCGTTGTTTTTTTAATGATTGCGGCTGTTGTAATGGTAGTGCTGTTGGCTGTGTTAATGATTCGCATAGTTATGCTTTGGATATATATTGTTTTATCTCCTTTGGCTTTTCTTTTGTCAGCTTTTCCCGGCGGACAAAAATATGCCAGCCAATGGTGGCGGGATTTTACCACTCAGGTCGTGGCCGGGCCGCTTTTGGCATTTTTTATCTGGCTGTCCTTGATATCAGCCAATCAAATTTCGCATTTGGGCGGCGCGGACGCGGCTTCGGCAAAATGTTTTGGCCCCGGCCAGATTCTCTGCCCTAATGAGTTTATCAATTTTTTAATCGCTATCGGCATGCTGGTCGGCGGCTTGATCGCCACTTCCAAGCTGGGCGGAGCAATCGGAGCCGCGGCCGGAAAAGGAATAACCAGGATTAATCAGGGCAAGGCTTTGGCTTGGAGCGGAACAAAGCTCGGCGCTTTTAAGGTTGGCAGGTCATTGGATAAATGGCAAACAGAAAAGCAAAGTAAGTATATTGGTAAAATAATTCCTGACTATAAGCCAAAGTCGCTTAATTACCGGGCGATTGCCCAGGGTTGGCGTTTGAAAAAGGCAAAAGACATGCAAATATATGATCAGCAGGTGGGTAGATCTGATGTATGGGCGGACAATTTTAATAAACATTTAAGTTTTGCGCAAATTGGAGCAATTAGAAAAAATAAAAAAAGGATTACTGAAGACGAAACAGAGGCCACGCAAATTGATAAAGAATCAAAGCTAATTCAAAGAAGAAAGAATTATGCGGGATGGGACGAAGATCGCCAGGTAAAGGCGTTAGAAAAATATAGAACAAACAAAACAAAAATTACAGGTCAATATTTTAACAATGCTAATCAAAATTTAGAAGAGGATGAAAAACAGAAATGGGCAGAAAAACAGTATGACGACGATATTAATGCTTTAACATTTGGTAAACAATATAATACTAAAGAATTGGATGATAAAATAAAAACAAACGAAAAAGAGGTTGCCAGGCTTACGGATCATACGCTAATCGGGCTTCATGGCGATAAATATAAACCATATGATTTTCCGTTTAGCAAGGGCGGAATGGAAGAAGCCGTTGATAAGCAAGAATCAGAAACGAACAGGAGTACGCGAGGCCAGGATTTTGCCGTGATAAATGAGTGGTTAACCGCGTATCAGGAAAAAGATGAAACAAAAATGTCAGCTACTTTACGAATTCTAGCCAAAAATAATGACCTTAATGAATTAGCCAAAGATCCGCGTGTAATACGATTGATGACCAAACAAAACGGTCTTTTAGAAAAACTGAATAAAGATGTGTTTAAGCTTGATTCTGGCCAACTTGAAAAGCTTAAACAGGGCGTCCGGGCCAACCCGGTTACACCGGCCCATATCCAGGCCCTGGTTCAGGGAGCGTTTAAATCAATCAATGTTGATGATTCTAAGGCGGCCCGCCACGCTAATTTAATTGGCGGCAATTCCATAGCCGCTGGCAATGGATTGGGTTATGCGATGTCCTATGGTGATGCGGCTACTGGTAATTTTGAGTTTTCAAAATATAAATTTGAAGAAAAAGACGAAGATGCACTTTTAGAAACTACGGATAGTAGAAATGCCGCTGTAACCGGGAAAATGGCAAATATTGAGCCGCAGATGAAAATGCGCAATTTTCATCCTAACAATTTTTTTGCCGAAGGATCAGACGGCGAGCTTACTTATGTGCATGATATGGGAAAAGAAAATTTAAAGTCTTTTACTTATCAGGATCTTGAACATATAAGCCGTATACGAAGTGACAATATTACAAAGATAAAAAGCAGTCCCCATGTTATTGAAGAGATTGTTAAAATAGCAAAAGAGGTTCAAGATGCCGGCGACATACAGCAGGCAAAAATTATTAAAAAGGTTGCCGGACACTTAAAAGCCAAAATAGAGGGAGGCGGAGAAATAAAAAGTTCGGAAGCGGCTGAAAAAGCTATTAAGGATCTGGCCGCTAAATATAAGTTAGAAGATTAATATATGCAAAATATAAACATAAGCCAGCAAGTTGACGAGCTTATCTATTGTCTTGACGATATCAAGGGCAGGAAGTTTTATGATTCAATAAAAAAAGATTCACTGGATGAAATAAATAAAGATTATGAAATGAAAGGCGCGTATTTGGCTTTGCAGTTTTTAATAATTCCTTATTTATCAACAACAGAAATAAGCGGTTTAATAAGGGCTGATTTGTTTTTGGGATTGCAGATTGACGATATTGATATTTTTGAGCGGCTGAAAAAGAAATTGCTTTTTATGCATTTAGCAGACAGGGATAATTTTAAAAAGGAAATAAAGACAGCTTTATTGA
>DAOVXE010000065.1 GCA_030636285.1 Candidatus Falkowiibacteriota bacterium
GATGAATACGAAATTGAGCTGGTTCTTTTACGCCTGGGCCGTCCACCCAGCCTTAGCTGGTGGGAAAAATACATTTTTGGCTTTAAGCAGGATGATTTTGAAGATATTAATCAGCATATTATTACCTGGTTAGATGAAAATCCTACCTGGCAGGAAGTTTATAATGATAACATCGCGGCGATTTATATTAAAGAGGAATAAAAAAAACATGCATTTATCCGTTATCATCCCGGCTTACAACGAAGTTAAAACAATCAAGAACAACTTGCGTATTTACAATAATTATCTAAGCAAACAGCCTTATAATTATGAGCTGATATTGGTTAATGACGGCTCTTTGGATAAAACTTTGGCAATCGCCAATGATTTAAAAAAGGAAATTGAGTATTTGAAAATAATTGACCAACAGCCCAATCAGGGCAAAGGCGCGGCCGTGCGCGTTGGCCTGCTCGCTGCTAAGGGAGAGTATCGACTGTTTTTGGACGCTGACAACGCCACCCCCATAGAACATCTGGATCTTGTCTGGCCGCGATTTGCCAAGGGGGCTGACATAGTGATCGGCAGCCGGCATTCAAAAGACGCGGTCAAAGCCGAAATAATAGTGCCCCAAATTTTATGGAAAAGGCTATTTGGCAAGGCCGGGAATTTATTATTCCAATCTCTGGCTGTCCCGGGCATCTGGGACACTCAATGCGGCTTTAAAATAATGCGGGCTGAATTAGCTGAAAAACTTTTACCCCTGTGCAAGTGTCAACACTGGGCTTTGGACGCGGAATTACTGGCTCTTTCGCGTCGTACGAATTATAATATCGCGTCCATTCCGATAAAGTGGTCAAATTCCAAAGAGAGCCGGGTCGGCCTTAAAGGCTACTTTGTTACTTTAGCGGAATTATTAGGGATTAAATGGCGTCTTTTAACTAAAAAATATCCAAATTTATGAAATTTATGAAACTTCTGATAATTATTCCGGCCAAAAACGAAGAACGATCTATTGCTCAGGTAATCAAATCAATTCCCAAAAGTATTGATAAAATTTCTTCTGTCCAAATAATTGTTATTAACGACGGTTCAAGCGATAACACCGCGGCCGCGGCCAAAGACGCGGGGGCTAAAGTAATTACAAACAAAAAATGCCTGGGTCTGGCTCGCAGTTTTTCCCGCGGATTATCAGCCGCGCTTAAGGCCGGGGCGGATATTATCGTAAACACGGACGGTGATAATCAATACGATCAAGCCGAAATTCCCAAACTGATCAAGCCAATACTTAATAACAAGGCTGATATGGTAATCGGCGACCGGCAAGTTAAAAGCCTTGAATTTATGAAAGCCGGCAATAAGTATGGCAATCTGCTTGGCAGCTGGGTTCTTAGAAAATTAACCAACACAAAAGTAAATGACGCTTCCAGCGGATTTCGGGCTTGGTCGCGCGAAGCCGCTCTTCAGCTAAACATCAACTCCAGCCATACTTACACTCATGAATCCATTATTCAGGCCGCGATAAAAAATTTAGTTATTAAAAATGTCCCTATAAGCTTCCGTGAACGCCAAACCGGCTCTTCCCGGTTGATCAGCGGCCTGTTCACCCATATTAAGCGCTCACTTTTGACTATTATCCGCGCTATTCTAATGTACAAACCGCTTAGCGCCATGTTGTACTTTGGCGCAATTATTGCCTTGCCCGGGCTCTTGCTTGGCTTAAGGTTTTTATATTTTTATTCCTCTGGCCAGGGAACAGGCAAAATTCAATCCTTGATTTTAGCCGTCCTCCTCATTATGATCGGCTTTTTTATCTCTGTATTAGGATTATTAGGGGACTTGATCTCCTGTAACCGAAAATTAAATGAAGAAATTTTATACTGCCATAAAAAACAATTATTTAAAAAATAAATATGTAAATGCTGTTTTGAATTTACTGATTGCCGCGAGCCTTTTTGCAGCGGCGTTTTTTTATTTTTATAATTATGGATATATTTGCTGGCTGGCCTTTTTGGTTTTGCCAATTTTATTTTTGTTTTTATTTTTATTTATTTATGTCGGCCCCAAAAACGCGCTTAACATAAATTATTGGCAGTCAGTTGTTAAGCGATTATTTAATAAAACTGAATTCAGCATAAGCTGTACAAAAATATTTTTGTACGCCTTTTTTATTTCAATAGTTATTGCCAATGTTTTTTTGCTTGATTTCACGCTAAGCAAACGCGTTATAATGAATTCAGTAATTGATTTTCTTTTTTATGAAGCTAACATCTGGAAGAACGTCTCTTCTTTGCTGATCTTTTATCTTGTTTTTATAATTTTGGCATGGAGCTGGGGAGAAAAAATTCTAACGCTGATAAAATTAAAAATTAAAAATAAATTAGAATCTTTTGTTCTGTCCATTGGCCTGGGGCTGATTCCCTTAATGTTTGGCGTATTTTTCCTGGCCTGGTTAAAACTGCTCTACGCTCCCTTTATCTGGCTGCTCATAATAATATTAAGCCTGCTCTCATACAAAAAGATACTGGATAATTTAAAAAGTTTTGGCTCAATTAAACTTTTACTTTCAATTAAATCGCCAAAGGACACTTTTAAAACTATTATTCTGTTTAGCCTGTTTATTCTTCTTTGTTTCAGTTTTGTGATCAATATCAAGCCTTTTCCAATTACCACCGATGATCTGCATACCTACTATAACGCTCCGGCGCTTTACGCTGAATACCATGAATTCAGGCCGCTTTATCATCACGCCACGGCCAATATGGGCCAAAATACCGAAATGATCTATGCGGCGATAATGACTATACTGAATACAAAATATATTATTCACTTGCAATTAATTTTTTTTGTACTCTCATGCCTGGGAATATATTTATTTTTAAAAAATATGTTCGGCTCTGATCAGGCCTGGTGGGGACTGCTGTTCGCGGTGTTTATTCCCTGGAATCCTTATTATCTTAGCACGGTAAAAGTTGAATTTTTTATGGTTTTTTATTCAGTTGCCATGCTGCTTGCCCTTTTTTACTGGTGGAAGAACGGATATAGCGCGCCCTGGCTATATTTATTCGGCGCCTTATCCGGAATAGCGATCGGAATCAAATATAATACTTTGCTGCTAATCCTTCCTTTATTCTTGTTGGTAATAATTCTGTTAACTCAATCAAAATTAAAAAATAAAATTAAATTCAGACAATTTATTATTGCCGCCATATTATTGATTATTTTCTTTTCACCCTGGGCGATAAAAAATCAAATCTATTTTAACAACATTCTTTACCCGCGCGAAATTTCTCCTTTCCTTGTTAATAATAATTCGCCAGGGCTTATGTCTGATAAGGCCTACTCCGAGGCAAGAAGCAAAGAAATAAACTACCTGCGCCACGCGCGAACAGGTGATAAATACAATCCGATCAATATTATCAGCTCTCTGTGGCGCCAGTCAACCGGACATAAGATTGACCGCGGGGCCTGGATCAATTTTGGCTTTTTGCCGTTCATTGTCATACTACTGGGAATTGTAGCGGCAAGAAAGAAAAAAGAATTTTTAATACTAGGCCTGCTTATTGGCTACTTCTCGCTCTGGTACGCGCTGGAAGGAGCCAGATCCTGGTACGCCTTTTTTGGAATTATAATGGCCTGCGCTTTTGCGCCAATAATCTTCTGGAAATACAAAAAAATACTTGGCATTATTTTACTGCTTACGATTTTCAGCTGTCTTTTTAACGCTTTTGTTCTTGCCCCTAATATTAAATATTTACTTGGAGCGACAAACGCGCAGGAATATAAAAAAATTACTATTCCTTATTCCGGCCTGGCTGATTATATTAATAATGAGTTGGATGTTTCCAAAGAGAATAAAATTCTAATTATAAAAGATTTTAGAGTCGCTTTTATCAACAACAATGACGAAATCGTTTTAGTTGACCAATACTTAAGTAAAATAAACAGCGCCCTTGATTCCGGCGATGATGAATTTAAAAAATATTTGAAAAAAAATTCAATCAGCTATATAGTTGATTCTCAGGTCAATGAAAAGCACTTTCTTGGCTGGCTGGAAAAACATTCCTTAAGCCAGGAAGAGTATTTGGCAAATTATAAAGGAGATAAGCCCAGCATTTATGAAGATTTCCAGGTAATGAGTAATTTTTTACAAAATAATGCTGAATTATTGTATAATGATAATGACTATAGTTTATATAAAATTATATACTAATCTTTTTCCTTGCTGTCATTCTGAGCCGTAGGCGAAGAATCTCGTGGATTAAAGACAAGATCCTTCGGGCCTTGCCCTCAGGATGACACAAATACTAATGACTGATAATAATTTAAAAAAAATAAGCGTTTTAATGACAACCTCAACCCTGCCGCGCTGGAAAGGGGACGCGGAACAGAACATTGTTTTTAAAATTGCAAAAAATATAAAAGCTTATTCTTCGCGGTTAGATATAACAATTCTCGCCCCCTCTTATCCTGGGGCCCTTTTTCATGAGAAAATAGATGGCATAGAAATAATAAGGTATCGCTATTTTTTAAACAGACATGAAAAACTTTGTTATAATGGCGGCATCATGGCTAATGTCCGCCAAAATAAGCTAATTATTTTTTTGATTCCTTTTCTTCTTTTTTTCCAGCTCCTAAATATTATCAAAATAAATAAAAAGAAAAAAATTGACATTATCCATGCCCACTGGATCATCCCCCAGGGTATTATAGCCGCTATTTATAAAAAACTGTTTAATAAAAAAATAAAATTAATTGTTAACGCGCACGGCGTTGATGTTTATAGCTTTAATTCCCCAGCCTTTAGGTTCTTAAAAGCTTTTACCTTAAGGACGGCTGATCATATTTCCGCGGTCAGCCATGATCTCGCGTCAGAAATAAAAAATAAATTTTATAAAGCAAATAATGTATCGATCATTCCCAACGCGATCAACCTAAATAAATTTATTCCCAAACTTGAAATAAGCCGCTTAAAAGAAAAACACCGTATAAAATCACACTGCCTTCTCTTTGTCGGACGACTGGCGCCCAAAAAAGGCGTGGTTTATATAATCAAAGCCATGCCAAAAATCCTTGATTCTTTTCCAGACACAAAACTCTTAATCGTTGGTTATGGCCAGCTGGAAAAAAAATTAAAAACCGAAGCAGCCAAAATTGGCTTGGAAAAAAATATTGAATTTACGGGCTCAATTCCCAATAGCCAAATACCAAGATACTATAATCTTGCC
>DAOVXE010000071.1 GCA_030636285.1 Candidatus Falkowiibacteriota bacterium
ACACTTGATTTGCAGGCTACCAGCGATAAAACAATGAAAAATGACGCAACTTTTGCCCATGGGAATGTTTCACTCCTTAAATCAGCGGTCGTATATGGGCCGAACGCTTCTGGAAAGAGCAATATCTTTAAAGCATTTTTTGTATTTAGGACAATGGTATTGGAGTCGCTTTTACGCAGTAATACTCCGGCTGATCTGCCAAATGAATTTTTTAAGTTAAGCAGTGAAACAGAAAATAAGCCCTCTTGTTTTGAAATGACTTTTTTACTTGATGAGGACATTTATAATTATGGCTTTGAAATTGATAAGGAAAAAGTCAGCAAGGAATGGCTAAAACAGGAAAAAGGGAAAAAAATATTGTTTTCCAGAAAAAACCAGGAAATAGAAAGCAATAAAAATTATTTCCAAGAAGCATCAGTGATTCTTAAAAAACAAACTGCCGAGAAAGTACTATTTTTGACTCTACTAGCCAGCAATAATACACCACTTTCAAAAAGGATTATTGATTTAGTAAAAAATACCAATTATATTTCCGGCACAAATCGAGGCAACACCCTAAATTATTCGTTTGGACAGTTTCTAAAAAATCAGGATATGGCTGAAAAAATGAAAAATTTTACTATTAAAGCGGACTTAGGAGTAGTAGACATCAAGGCAAGTGAAAAAATGATATTAGCAAAACAAGCGCAAAATATACCTGATAAATTTAAAGAATTATTATTTAAAGAAGATTCTAAAATTGCAGAAAGAAGCTTGAAATTTTATCATAAGAAATTTGATAAAAACGGAAAAAACACAGGAGTTGAATCGCTTGATTTTTTTAGCGAAGAATCCGAAGGAACCCAGACCTTTTTTGCTCTGTCCGCGCCCTTTATTGACACGCTTGAAGAAGGTAAAGCCTTATTTATTGATGAGATAGATGCCAGTTTGCACCCATATTTATGCCGTTATATTGTGTCGATCTTTAATTCCAAAGAAAAAAATCCCAATAATGCCCAGTTGATATTTACGACTCATGACATCTCGCTTTTGAGTGAAGAATTTTTACGACGAGATCAAATTTATTTTACAGATAAAAATAAATATAATTCAACAGAATTATTTTCTCTATCAAATATTTCCGAAAGAAAGGGCGTTGATTACGCGAAGCGCTACATGGAAGGGCGGTATAATGCCTTGCCGTATATATCGGATTTTGAAAATATTAAATTTTCAAAATAGCATGGCAAGGTACAGAGGCAAAAAACAACATCGGTCGGTACATCCAAAAATTTTTGTTTGGTCGCATACGCAAAAGGCGGAAATTGAATATTTTCAGGATTATAAAAATTATCTGAGGACTCCTTTATTGATGCCTAAAAAGGAATTATGCTGGACTCCGCAAGAGCTTATTGGAAGAGCTTGATGGAGGCGCATATGCCGGATCGTGAGAAAGGAAAGAAGCACTAGGGTTAATTTAGTTTATAATGAATAAAATAATAAAAAAATTAATTTTTTGAAATTATGCAAAAAATAATTAAGGCAATTTCATATTTATTTACAATATCATTAATCCTTACTGCTTGTACTCAAACTCAACCACAATCAGGGAGCGTGTCGCCTGTTGTTGATGCTTATAAGAAATCTCAGCAAATTCAGAAGACGGTTGAAGAGCGCAGGGAGGCTACTGGAGAAGTGATGGATATGGATGTAGTTGAAGAAAGACCAGAAAAGCAGATTGTTAAACAAAAAGCGGCTGCTGAAGTTGAGGCAACGAGTACTCCGGCGAGTACAGAAATTAAAGATGAAAAGTTGGAAAATAAATATTTTCCAGTGGTTAAGATTGTTGACGGCGATACAATTGATGTTAGTATTGACGGCCAAACCGAGCGAATTCGTTTTATTGGTTTAAATACTCCGGAAACAGTGGATTCCAGGAAGCCGGTTGAATGTTTTGGGCAGGAAGCATCAAAAAAAGTAAATGAGGTGCTTTCGGGGCGGGAAGTTCTTTTGAAGGTTGACTCGACTCAGGGAGACCGTGATAAATATGGCCGGCTTTTGCGATATGTTTACTTGAAAGACGGAACTGATGTTGCGTTAAAAGTGATTAAAGATGGTTTTGGCTATGAGTATACTTATGAATTGCCTTATAAAAATCAAAAACAGTACAATGAGGCCGAAGCTTATGCTCGGGAAAATGGACTCGGCCTTTGGGCCCCGGGAATATGCGTTGAAGAAACAAAAGAGTCTGAATCTGAACAACCGGCACCAGAACCAGAGATTGTTCCAACACTATCGACCAGTAAATCAGCAGAATTAAAAATTGCATATATTTTCTATGATGGCGAAGAAGGCAGGTCAGAGCCGGATGAATATGTAGAAATAAAAAACAGCGGTGGCCAGATAAATTTAAAAGGATATACGCTTATGGATGAATCAGGAAAAATCTATACATTCAAAGATTTTGACTTAGCAACAAATCAATCCGTCAAAGTGCTTACTGGTTGCGGTGATAATGTCGGGGACTCACTCTATTGGTGTTTTACCAGCTCGGCGATCTGGAATAATTCCGGTGACACAGCCACCTTAAAGAATCCGAGCGGGGGAGTTGTAGATAGTTATAATTATAAAAAATAAATATGCCGAATTTAAATCATGCTTTAAAAATTTTAGAAGATTTAGTGAGCAATAACAATATTACAAATATAATTACGCAAACAGAGATAGCACTTAATGACAAAACCAAAGAGGGCGTTGTTTCTTTTCTGCAGAAACGCAATAACGAAAGCAGTATTTTAAAATCCGCTTTGCGCATCAAGAAAATAACCGGACAGATAAATATTATCATTCACGCCTGGGGCATTTTAATTTCGTTGCCGCACATCCTCAAAAAGGACGAAAAAATTATCAGCTTGTCCCTGGGGGCCGGCAACACCGGAAAGGATTTTGACTTAGAGACAGACCAGAGAGTGGCTGAATTTAAGTTTATAGAATGGCAAGGCGGTCCGGAGGCAATGAGAAAAAAGAGTTTGTTTAAAGATTTTTTTTATTTGGTTGAAAGGGGCGATGATAAAAAAAGATATTTATATTTGTTGAATACCGAAATACCATTGACATTTTTTCACAGCAGAACTGCAATTAGCAGTCTGGTATCCAGAAATAACACCCCGAAAGAAGAATTTTATAAAAAGTACGGGGAGCGATTTTTGGTTATATCTGAATATTATCGCGAATACAAAGATATGGTTAATATCATTAATTTACGCGATATAGTTCCCGAATTTAAAAATTCATAATTTAAAACAAATGAATAAAAAAATATATTTAACTTCATTAAAATTATCAGCGTTGCATGCCTTATTTTTCAGTACAGCAATCGGGATTTATTATTTATCAGTTAATGTAATTTTAAACGCGGAAAAACTGTTTGATGTTTTGTTGATTACAATATTTTTCAAGTTAGCCATTCTTATTGTTTCTTTTGTTTTTGCTGTAAAAATTATAAAAAATAAAAACAATGAACTATTTATCAACCAACATCGGCTGATATTGCTTTTTTATACAATTAATATTCTGC
Organism: Candidatus Falkowiibacteriota bacterium; assembly: GCA_030636285.1. The sequence goes on from DAOVXE010000071.1 coordinate 3,557, forward strand.
TTTTTCTATTACTTGCTTTTATTCTCTTGATAATTTTTAAAGGCTTGCATGCAGGTGCTTTTTTATTGGGCAGTAGTCTATTATTGACGTATGTATATTATTATTTTTTCCGGCTGGTTTATTATCTGGCTTTTTACGGCAAATTGCGTAAGACGATAGCGGTTTTTACTATTCTTATGGCAACCGGGTATCTATTGCTTTTAATTTTGCCGATCGTTAATTACAATAAGGTTTACAAAGAAACGCAAGTAAAGGCGGATTTTACATATTTTCATTCAGTGGATTTGAGCGAGATTGCCGGGGAACGTGAACTGACTGATCGGAACTCGGCTAAGGATATGGTTGAATTGATTAACATGTTAGAGATGGACGAAGAGATAAAAGATGAGGACGAAGAGTTGTCATATATCTGGCCGACCGACCGGGAACTAGCCTTACTCGGAGGTATAGCGAACAATGCTTATCTGGGATTTTCCCAGGAATATCTGCCTGAGAAATTATATCAAACCGGTGATAAACTGGTAGTGCCGTTAAACGGCCTTGGGTCTTTCAGCCGCGGAGCGGTTAAGCTGGCGAAAAGCGAAGCTGAGCTTGGCCATATTGAAAAAGCGCAAGCGGTGTTGAATGATCTTCTTTATACCGGCAACCAGATGATAGGCACCAAGGACGGAACCTTAATCGGCCGGCTGGTTGGACAGGCGATGATGGAAGCGGCCTTGGGAGGAGTGACGGAAATTTACGGCAAGAGGAGTTTGCAAGCCGAATTGGCGAAGGGTGTCCAGGATGAGCTCAATGCCATGCGCGATGGCAGCCGTTTGCTCAGGACATACGCCACGCACATGAACAATGAAATGGTCCCGACGGCCGAGTCCGCGGCCGCTTTTTTCAAGCATTTGGAAGCGCAAAAAGATAATATTAGCGGTGACCTGGACAGACAAATTATTGGGGGCATGTTCCCGCTTTATTATGGTTTTGACCCGTTACATTTTAACGACGTTCAGCATCTGAAAAAAATGGAAAAATTAACCGTATCGCTTTTGGCCGTGCCAATCCTGGCGCCGTTTGAGCTCAATATCGGCAAGGATCTGATGATATATCGGGGAGCCCGGAAGCTTTCGGGGGAGCCCGGCCACGAATTTTTGGACTTCTTTTTTAAGACTTCTTTTTCAGATTTTATGAAGAGACGAGATGAAAATCATAAAAAGGCGATGGAAATTACGTATGAATTTTTTAAAACCAAGTAAAAATAAAATGGGGCTGTCGCCAAAGTCAATCTAAATTTTTTTGATAAAAATTCAACAGGAATTAAACACGATACAGCTTAATTTTTGTTGATTTTTTATCAACTTCTTGCGCATTTTTATTTTCT
>DAOVXE010000180.1 GCA_030636285.1 Candidatus Falkowiibacteriota bacterium
AAAGCCACGCTGGCTCCGATCAAAACGGAAAATTGCCGCGAGAACATCACAATATCTTTAGGCTTAACGCGATCCAATACAATATTGAATTTACCGCTCCCTAATCTCTTTTCAACCAAAGAAATTATTTCCAGCTCTTTATCCCTAAGTATATCCACGGCCATGTCTTCGCTGGGAGCTTCAACTATACCGGCAATAGTCCTTTTTTCTTTTGTAAACGCGCGATATTTAAAAACGGACATTTTTTAGAAAGCAGAAAGCAGAAAGCAGAAAGCAGGAAAATATTAAATAATCACAACCTGTTTCTGTATCTGATAATCTGGCTCGATTATCATTTATTCACAACTAATAACTCAATAAAACACTTAATTATTTTAGTATAATTTTAGAACCTTTTTGATCTTTTCTACTACTTCCGAGGGCATGAAATGGGCTTTGATCAAATAATCATCCGCTCCCAGAGTCATGCCGCGTTCAATCTCATCCTTTTGATTTAAGTTGGTAAGAAGAATTACCGGTATATTCTTGGTCTTTTTGTTTGCTTTTAATTTCTCAAGGACTTCAAAACCGTTCATTTTGGGCATTAATATATCCAAAAGAATTATATCAGGCCTGACTTCATCAGCCATTTGCCAGCCTTTTTCCCCGTCATCAGCCGAAATTACGGAAAAATTCTCCAAGCCAAACTTAGTAGAATACATGCTTAATAAAAATGGATCGTCTTCAATCAATAATATTTTGATAGTTTTACTAGACATAGTTTTTTATTATTTAATGAATATCAAACTTTTTTTAGTCGCGCATTACGCGTAAAATTTCTTCCATTGCGGTTATGCCCTGGACTACTTTTAATATCCCGTCTTGCTTAACAGATATGAATTGCTGGCTTTCCCTGATATCTTTAACAGTCAAATGCTTTTTACCGGCAAATATTTTTTCTTTTAATTCATCCGTAATGGTCATCACCTCGCAAACTGACAAACGCCCATGATAACCTGTATTACCGCAGCGCGGACAGCCTTTGCCTTTATGAAATTTCATTTTATCAATATCAAAATCAGGAATTAATTTTTTTACGTAATCCAAACCGATCTCTTCCAGCTCTTCTTTAATTTCTTTTATATACTTATCCGGCAGCTTATATTCTTCTTTGCATTTATCGCATATTTTCCTGGCCAAACGCTGGGCCACTACAGCGATCAAAGTTGAGCCCAAAAGAAACTCCTTTACTTGCATATCAACCAAACGGGTTATAGCTCCGGGAGCATCGGTAGTATGCAGGGTAGAGAGCACCAGGTGTCCGGTCAGGGCGGCATGAATCGCCAACTCGGCGGTTTCTTCGTCGCGGATCTCGCCGACCATTATTATATCCGGGTCTTGCCGAAGGAACGATCTAAGTCCGCTGGCAAAAGTATAGCCGATCTCGGGTTTTATCTGTGACTGGTTAACTCCTTTCATCTGGTATTCAACCGGGTCTTCCAAAGAAGCGATATTTACCCCTTCTTTGTTTAATATATCCAAAGCGGAAAAAATCGTTGTTGATTTGCCCGAACCGGTCGGCCCGGTGATCAAAAGAATGCCTTCCGTCTTTTCGGTCGCGCTCATGATCGCTTCCAGCTGCTGTCCCTGAAACCCCAATTCTTCAAGCTTGGGAGCGCCCCTGGTAGTATCAAGTATCCGCATTACCACCTTTTCCGCGCCGATCAAAGGCAGGGTGGAAACACGAAAATCAATAACCTTTTCCCCGATCTCCATTCTGATCCGCCCGTCCTGGGGAACGCGGGTTTCGTCAAGCTTCAAATTGGCCATTACTTTGACCCGGGCGATTATCGCCGTATGCACGCTTCGCGGCAAGACCAATGAAGTATGAAGAACGCCATCAATCCGATAACGCACCCTGCTCTCCTTAAACAGCGGTTCAATGTGAATATCGCTGGCTCCGCCCTCAACCGCGTGCCGGATTATTACCGAGACTATCTTGGCTACCGGCGCGCCTTTGGTAACTTCTTCCAGCTCCATTGAGTCTTTTTCTTTGACCGTGATCAGTTCTTCCTCCTCATCGGCCCTGGCCTTAAGAGCCGCTCCCAGCTCTTTGTCCATATCCTTGTATATTTTAAAAGCGGCGCGGAAACTTTTTTCTGAAATTAAATAATATTCAACTGTTAATTTTTTGCCCTTAACAAGAAAATCAACCGCTTCAATCGCTTTAAAATTATCCGGATCAGTAAGGCCTACTTTGATTTTATCAGCCTCCCGGCCAAAACAAACAGCCTTATAATTCTCAGCGACTTCGCTGGAAATAATATTAACGATCTTTTCTTCTAATTCCTTGCCCTGCAAGTTCTCGTAAGGCATATTATAAACCCGGGCCTTTATCTGGATCAACTTTTCAATATCAACCAAACGCTTTTTAATAAGCAGATCATCTATTTTAGCGCCCGGCTTCTCCATCTCTTTGGCAATATCAGACACTGAATCTTTGGGAATAATATCATTTTGCACTAAAACGGTTAGTAATTCTTCTTGTTTCGTCATAATTAGGATACTTTCACGATTGATAATAAATACGGTATAGTAAACAGACAACAGACGGCAGACTTTTAATATTTAAACTATTCAAATACTAAACTTTGGCATTTTTTATAGATTTCGCTAATATTGTTTATTTTTGAAGCGAGGCTGTTTGAGCGATAGCGAGTTCCGCAGCAAGAAAATAAACAATATTAGCGAAATCGAATGT
>DAOVXE010000174.1 GCA_030636285.1 Candidatus Falkowiibacteriota bacterium
AAACAAACAAAGAAAAAGACAAATGAATTCAAGAAAGATAAAAAAGAAAGAAAAAATCGATAAATTGATTCAAAAAATTGACGTAATGTTAGCCAAGGCTAAAAATTAAAAAGTGTCAACTATGTTCGTGGGCTTGCGCACTTTGCTTACGTGATAAGTGCGTAAGGTGAGTAAGTAAAACCAAAATATTGAATTTCTTCTTGCAATTCCAGCCCAAATTTATCCCTAACCTGCTGTTTGATATAGCTAATTAACATCACTATCTCTTCAGTCCGTGCTTTGCCGGTGTTAATAATAATATTAGCATGCTCCAGGCTTACTTTAACTCTACCCATGCTTTTGCCTTTTAGTCCGCACATATCAATTATCAAGCCAGCCGCTATTTTGTTATTTCGGCCAATTTTATTTTTTAATTCTTTATCATACAATCGCGGATTTTGCTCCTTTACGTAATTTGGATCAAAATTCTTAAAAACAGACCCGGCGCTGGGCAAACAAGGGTATTTTTCTGTACGAAAATTAATTGATTTTTCTAAATTTTTTTTAATTATCTCTGATTTTTCCTTTCTCATCTTTAAAACCGCCATCCAAATTAACAAATTTAGGTCTTTTTTAAATATGCTGTTTCTATATTCAAATTCGCAATCCCGATTGCTAAATAGCTGAAAATTCATGTTTTTAATATTAAAAATATTTACTGTCTCAATGATCCCGGAAATCGGCTTGCTAAAAGCTTCGGCATTGCCGCGAATCGCGCCGCCAATAGTCGCCCTGGGGATGCCGCTGGCCCATTCCAGACCGCTTAAATTGTTGCCAACGGCTTTGCTGATCGCGCTGCTTAGCCAAACCCCGGCTCCGCATTCCAGCCTTTCACCCTTGATTGATACCTCAGTGTTTAACATCCGAATAACCAATCCATCCACTCCCTGATCCGGCACTAATATATTGCTCCCGCCGCCAAGTATATAAACATTAAGCTTTTTTTCTTTTGCCCAAATATAGGCGGCTTTTAGATCTTCCCTGGATTTAATTTCCAGATAATACTTAGCCGGTCCGCCAACTTGCCATGTGGTAAAAGGCTTAAGTGCAATATCTTTTTGTATTTTATCTTCAATATTCATAATTTTATTCTACATCGCCCATTTCTTGAAGCTTGATTAACTTAGCATAAAGACCGCCCTTGCTTTGAGTTAATTCCAAATGACTTCCTTCTTCTACTACCTGCCCTTCTTCTAACACGATAATTTTATTGGCTTTTTTAATAGTGCTGAATCTATGCGCGATTATTATAACAGTACGCCCCTTGCTAACCTTATCCATTGCTTCTTGTATTAATTTTTCACTATAGCTATCCAGATTACTGGTAGCTTCATCAAAAATTAATATTCTGGGATTTGCCAGTATTGCTCGGGCAATGCCAATACGCTGACGCTGTCCGCCTGATAGCTTAACCCCTCTTTCCCCTACTTCAGTATCATATTTTTTGTTTAATTTAAATATAAATTCTTCTGCGTTTGCGATTCTGGCCGCAGCCTGAACTTCCTTAAAGCTAGCCCTTGGTCTTGCATAGCAAATATTATCTTTAACACTAGAATTAAAAATCTCCACCTCTTGTGGAACAATAGCTACAAACTTCCTGTAAGCATACAAATCATAATCAGTTAATTTTTTATTATCTATTAATATCTGCCCTTTTTGCGGATCATAATGCCGGTATATCATTCGCGCAACAGTAGTTTTTCCTCCGCCAGAAGGTCCTACTAAAGCGGTTATACACCCGGAATTAATTTTGATATTAACATTATTAAGAGCTTTATTCTTTGCATCATCATAAGTATAGTTTACTTCTTGAAACTCTATTTGTCCAACAATTTTTTTCGGTTTTAACCCTTTATGAGGATTAATAATATCAGTTGTTTGCTCTGTTACGGATATAAACCTATTTACAGCAATATTACCTTCTTCAATTCGATCATAAAAACGCGACAAACGATACAAGGAAAAATATGATTTTTCCGACAAAGTAACCACAAAAACTAATGTACCTATTGTTACTGCGCCACGGCAGACAAGATATACGCCCAAAAGAAGTATTACTGCCCGGCCGGCATCAATAATAAAATTTCTATAAATCCAATAATTAAGCAAACGAAACCATTCACAAATTCCTTTGTCACGTATATTTTCACGCAGTGTTCTGAATTCTTTGGTTTCTCTTTGCTCCTGAACAAATGACTTTACAGTATTAATATTTATTATTGACTGCCCTAATTTACCAGAAGCTTCCTCATATTGTTTATATCTTTTTTTTCTAAGAGGGTAAACAACTTTATTTGAATAAACAGTTATAAACACAAAAACTGGAGCAAACATTAAAAAAGACAAGCCAAAACGCCAATCAACTATAAAAAGCACTAAAAGCGTTATTGATAACTGAATAATTGTCGGCACTACTTCCCAGGAAAGATTACCAATTAAATCCATAATCTTAGTTATTCCTTTTTCAATTTTTATTATTTTATTCCCGGTATTTTCTTTTTCATGGTAAGTAAGGGACAAATACATTAATTTTTTTTGAGCCACTACATTTAAATACGATTCCACCTCAAATAGCATCCGAAATATTTTCCGGTCTTTTACGTAATGTAACATTGACACGCCCTGTTCGCTTATAAACATAAGGCTCTAGACTAGCTAAAATACCCAGACTAAATTAATTATTTTATAAATTTAGTATTTTTTAAAATTATTTTTGTTAATTCTTTTTCAAGTTTTTTTTCGAGTTTATTCCATCTCCATTCGCATTCTTTTAGATGAA
>DAOVXE010000092.1 GCA_030636285.1 Candidatus Falkowiibacteriota bacterium
CGCTGACATCAAACAAGGAAACTTTAATTCCCTTGATCCGAACGCCGCCCCACTCAGATTCACCTGTGTCTTTACCTATGCCGATCAAATGCTTGTCGTCATAAGGATGGAGATAATTGGAAAAACCAGGGATCTTCAGCTCGCCCAATACTTTGGGATTTTTCGGATCGCTAAGATCAATCACAAACAAAGGATCAATTTGTTTGAAAGTAACCATATATGCCCGGCCCTGCATAAAGCGGACTGAATAGATTCTCTCACCTTTGGCCAGTCCCTCAACCGCCCCCACCTGGTTCAAATCCTTGTCCAGAACATAAAGATTGCTGTATGATTCGCGCTCCTCGCCGTCCATATATCTGGTCCATGTCCGGTTCTTGGTCGTGGCAATGCGGAAATAATCGCCTTGTTCGTCCATGGAAAACTGATTTAAGACATGGCCGGTAACCTGACCATTAGTCTGATATTCAATTTTGTCTTTATTAATGGCTACTTTATGAATTACAGTCTTTTCCAGCTCTTTGGAAATATCCTGATATTTTTGTTTCATAGCCGCTTCCAGCTCGTCTTCCAGATTTTCCTGCTCCTCTTCACTAAGAGTATAAACATAGCGCTCAATTATTGCGCTTATTTTGCGCTGTTTTTCATCCGGGCTAAGAATATAATTCTCAACTATCTCAATTTTAGCGATCTTATCTTGATCTTTCGCGCTAAGGCGGGGATAAACTATTTCTTTCATTACCTCCATCTCCAGCTGGTATTCACTGACATACTTGGTGTAAGTAATGTAGAGATTTTTTTGTGACACATACATATTCTGCGCGTTAGACATTAAGTACATTTCCTGATTAATTGTCTTATTTACGTCTTTGATATTGATCGCGCTAACAACGGTAAAATTATAATTTGAATAAGGGATATTAAAATAATAGATCTCCGGCATTACGCACCGGGTGCCGGCCGCGCAATCAACCGCTTCGCCGCCTTCCAAAAGGCGCGGCAGTATTGGTTCGTCGTCAATATAATAATAGTTGTGATTAGCGGTTACGAAATAAACATAATCGTTGATCATCCTTGAATTGGCAAGCGTTCCTTCAAAATCAAGGTCAAGAACCTGTTTGGGTTTTTTTATGTCCGTGATATCAAAAACTTTAAAAAAGGTATATGGGCTGCGGCGACGTAATTTTTCATAATACGGCGTTTCATATATAATACTGTTTTGCCCGTAAACCACCAGCTTGTCTTCGTTTATATAAATATCTTCAGGCCTGGACTTGAAAGCGATCTTGGTTAATACTTCTGATTTTTCCGCCGGAAACGCATTAATAATGTATAAATCATTTTTAACTAAAGCATAAATATATTTCCCATCGGTTTTAATAATATCAGCTTCATCCACGCCCTCTACTTGCACATTAGTGCGGGAAAAATCATCCGAGCCGCCTCTGCCTGGAGCCGCGGCTTCATTTACGGCAAGCGATTTTGTCGTCAAGGCCCCCATTTCAGCCGTTGAATCCATGGCCATGCCCTCGGCAAAATCCATCATTATTTCGCCGCGGCCATAACCCATGCCCATTGTAGAGGACTGAGTATTATTTTCCAAAAAAGCGCTTAACTCATCAAGTGAAGCGAATTTATTGATATCATTTTGCGCCTCTAGCTGCTCCATTACCGTGCCGGCAGCCGCGCCAATATTATTTGGGTTAATTACCCTGCCTTGCCCTTGATTATCCGGCTTTGGCTTAGGTTTAGGCTGCGGCTTGCTAATCCCGGGGATAGTACAGCCGGTGATAACAAATGAAGATATAATTAGCAAAAAAATAAATTTATTTTTAAAATTGTTCATAAAAATTTAATTGTTGTTATTATTTTTTTATAAATATTATAGCGAAACATAACCGCAATAGTATCACTCTCCCTTTTGTTGTGTGCTATGTGTTACGTGTTGTGTGTTACGTGCTATTCAAACGCGCCGGCGTCCATCTCAACCCAATCATCCTGTCCTTCATCCCATTTATAGGCGATCATCTGGTGGCTTTTATCTTCTTCACTGTAAACATAATCAACCTTGGTCTCCGAACCGATCCGCCGTGAATAAGTTGTTTTTTTGTCAAGAATAACCGGCTTGATGATATACTCCAGGCGCATCCTGCCCAGCGGACCTTTAAAAACAATAAATTTTATATCCACGCCTCCTTCATCGTCAATATGCTGCTCTCCCTCGTCTTCCAACGCAAAATTATCCTTGATATTATTAATAATTTTTACCCATTTTTCTTCAGTCATATATAATATGTAACGCTAATAGTAAACCGCTTTAGTTTCCATGTCCCGCTTTCGGTTTCGGGCCGTATTAGCGGATATCAAGCCGCAAGCCAGCAAATGATCAATTGATTTATTCATGGTTATCATTCCTTCCCGGGCTCCGGTCTGGATGACTGTTTGGATCTGCTCGTACTGGCCGTGCCGGATAAGATTGGCAATAGCGGTATTGTTTATTAATATTTCCCTGGCCGCCACCAAACCGCCGTCTTTTTTTGGCAATAATTGCTGGGCAACAACCGCCCTTAGTACCGAGGCCAGCTGATGGGCTATTTGCTGATGATTCTGGATTGGAAAATAATCAATAATCCGTTCAATTGTTTCCGCCGCTGTTGTCGTGTGCAAAGTTGACAGCACCAGATGCCCGGTCTTGGCGGCAGTCATGGCAGCGGACATTGTTTCCAGATCCCGCATTTCCCCCACCATGATCACGTTCGGGTCTTGCCGCAAGGCGTATTTAAGAGCTTCGGCGAAACTGGTTGTATCACTGCCTAATTGACGCTGTTCAATAATACTCTGTTTTTCTTTAAAGACATATTCAATCGGATCTTCAATCGTAATAATATGCGATCGCCGCTCGGAATTTATCAGATCCAGCATAACCGCCAAAGTGGTGGATTTGCCAACACCGGAAGGCCCGGTCACAAGAATCAAGCCGTCGCGCAAATGAGTAAACCGGTACATGGTTTCGGTAAATCCAATCTCCTCGGGCCTGGGAATATTCATCACGACCAAACGGGCCGCCAAACCGATGCTGTCTCTCTGATAATGGAGGTTGACCCGGAAGCGGTTGCCATAAAATTCCATTGACAGATCAACATCGCGCTTGCGCTCAAAACGGTCTCTGGTTTTTTTGTCAATCTCCCGATAGACCGCGTATTTTAGCTCGCCTATTGGTATCGGGGGCTGGTTCATTCTTACAAGATCACCGTAAATACGGAGTGATGGCACCGAGCCTTCAACTAAATGCAGATCAGAAGCATTCCGATCAATCGCCTCTTTAAAATAATAATCTAATTCCATGGGGATGTATATTAATTTATGTATATTATAACATTATTGCCGTAGTTAAGACAAATATATTTTAATTTGCTTTATTTGATACAATACCTCCGCCAATAACTTCATCCTTATCATAAAAAACCGCGCTTTGGCCCGGGGTTATCGCCCGTACCGGCTTTTTTAATTCTACCAAATAACTATTACCTTTAACTTTACAACTTTTAACGCTACATTCCACAGGAAAGTGCCGATATCTTATCACCACTGTTGTATTAAATGGTATTTTCGGCTCTTTACCGCTGATCCAATTCACGTTATTCATAAAAAACTTATCGCTATACAGCGCCGGGTCATCCGGATCATTAACCACATAAAGAGTATTGGTTTTATAATCACAGCGAGCGACATAATACGGCCCGATTCCGCCGATCTCCACCCCTCTTCTCTGCCCAATAGTATATAGCGGCAAACCTTTATGCCTTCCAATAACTTTATTATCTAATTCTCCCCTCTCCCGTCTGGGAGAGGGGCCGGGGGTGAGGGCTTTAATATCCCCCGGCTTAAGCTTGAACCGTTCACGTAAAAAATTATTATGTTCAATTATCTTTCCCTCATTGACTAAAAAACAAACATCCTGGCTCTCGGCTTTAAGCGTCGGCAGATTTTCTTGCCTGGCGATTTTTTTAATTTCCGCTTTAGTATATTCACCCAACGGAAACAGTAAATATTTAAGCTGCTCTTGTGTAAGCGTATATAAAAAATACGACTGATCTTTTTCCTTGTCTATACCTTTAAGCAGGTTATATTTCTTCTGTTGTCTGTTGTCTGTTGTCTGTTGTCTGGCCACGTAGTGGCCTGTTGCCAGATAGTCTGCTTCTAATTCTTGCATTAACTTTAAAAGAACTCCGAATTTAATTGCTTTATTACAAACCACGCAGGGGTTAGGGGTAATGCCGGCCATGTAGCTTTTAGTAAAATAATCCACTACTTCGCGCTCAAACGATTCTTTGGCGCTGATTGGATAAAATTTTATTTTCAATTTCGCGCAAACCGCCCGAGCCGCCATTTCCGCTTCC
>DAOVXE010000037.1 GCA_030636285.1 Candidatus Falkowiibacteriota bacterium
AAAGAGATGATTGCCAATATTATGAAAATTTTGAGTAATGATAATTTAAAACAGGATTTAATTCTAAAGGGTTTAAAGCAGGTAAAGAAATACAGCTGGCAAAAATGCGCTAAAGAGACTTTGAGTATTTATAATCAGATAGACTATTGTCATTGCGAGAAGCGAAGCGACGAAGCAATCTCGTGAATTTATAAAAACATACGGTAATATAGTCGCGAGATTGCCACGCCCCTTTGGGGCTCGCAATGACAGAATGGAATAAAATTATAGATTAAAATTTTCCTCATTCCCCATGCTAAAATCGCGGAATAATTTTATAAAAATTGATGATCGTGTCAGGGCATCCAGATTTATGGTTGATCTGAATAATCTTGGCGCGGTTAAAGAGGCTAAAGCCAGTGAAAAAAAGAATTTATTTAAGAGAATAAAGTCGGCCGGATTTAGGATGCCGGCCTTTTTTAATACTAAAAATAAAAAAATAAAACGTTTGTTTTTTTATCCGTTTTTTCTGGTTGTGTTTAAAGCATTATATTTTTTGGTTTGGATTATTTTGTTCAGCTTGCGGCTTATTGGCTTAAGCGTTAAAAGTTTGTTTAAGATTTTGTTTTGGCTACCGCAAAAGTTAATGAAATTACGAAAAAATAAGTCCTCCTTTGTTTCTTTAGAGGTTAAAGACATAGAGAGCAAGGAGGCCATTGCAGACGAGCCCTCCTACGCCAAGTCTTCGGCGGACAAGCAAGAAAAAGCAGAGCGTCGCCCAACTGTTTTTCAGTCATTGTTTGCATACGCCGTGGTTTTGGTAATAATAGCCTTGCCGCTTAAATTACTTACTTATCAAGGAGCGCCCAATGCTATAGCCGGGCGGGTTTTAGGCACGGCTGAGTCAGCTTTTGATGATATTATCAAGGCAGGGTCAGCATCATCCGAAAGCAATTTTGATGAAGCCGGCGCTTATTTCGCGTCAGCTGAAAACGGCTTTGAAGCCGCTCGCGAACAAGTATATTTAATATCAAAAATCGCCGCTTTGCTGGCCCGGATAATTCCGAACGAAAAGCTGGCTCAGGCCGAGCAGGCGGATCATATTATTGAAGCAGGCGTTATAGCCGCGGAAATGGGACAATATTTTTGCCAGCTGGCTGACAAGCTGTTAAGCAAGGAAGATGCAGAAACAGGCGCGCTTGTAATGAATTTAGTTAAAGCCGGCCATTATCTGGAGTCAAAAAGTTTAGAGTTGGAAAAAGTAATCACCAGGATAGATCCGCAAGTTTTTCCGGATGAATATATTTCTTTAGGAAAAATACTTAAGCAGCAAGGCAAGTCACTTAGTAAAAGCGCCGGTGAGCTGCGGCTAATCTCAGATCTTGTTCTTGGCATAACCGGATTTGATATGGACTCGCGGCTTTTATTTGTGTTTCAGAATAATACCGAACTGCGCGGCAGCGGCGGGTTTGTGGGTTCGTACGCTCTGGTTGATTTTCGCGATGGCAAGATAAAAAAAATTGAAACTCCGGGCGGCGGCGGCTATGACACCGAGGCCGGCCTTTACACCATAGTTCAATCACCCGAGCCACTGCGCCTTGTTAACCCCCGCTGGTATTTTTGGGATTCCAATTGGTGGCCGGATTGGCCCATGAGCGCTGGCAAGCTGATGTGGTTTTTAGAGGAGAGCAATGGCCCCAGCGTGGACGGCGTTATCGCTATTACCCCGACAGTAGCGGAGAGGATCCTCCAGGTTATCGGTCCGATAGATATGACTGAAACGTATGGCGAAATAAGTGATCATGAAAATTTTTGGCAAGCAGTGCAATCCATTACCGAGGCTAAGCCTAAGACAGCAAGCACTGCTGCGAGTTTTATAGAGGAGCCGATCAAGCCGGAGCCGAAAAAAATAATCGGCGATTTGTTAACCAAAATTTTAGAGGAGCTGCCCGAGCGCTTGAACAAAGATAATATTATAAAATTAATCTCAGTTATTTTGGATAGTTTTAATGAAAAACAGATATTGGCTTATTTCAGCGATACGGATGACCAAAAGATAATTAACGATTTGGGCTGGGACGCGGGCATTAATGATACTCAAGGCGATTATTTAATGGTGGTTAACACCAATATTGCCGGCGGCAAGACTGACAAGGTTATCCGGGAAACCATTCAACTGTTTACGCGCGTCAGCGAAGGCGGCCGCGTAATAAATGAGCTGGAAATCAAGCGGGAACATCCGGGCGAGAAACATCAGGATTTTGTCGGCGTGCGCAATGTTAACTGGCTGCGCGTTTACGTGCCGGCAGGCGCTAAGCTGATAAGCGCGAGCGGCTGGCGCGCGCCGGACCAGGAATTTTTTGATTCACCTGATCCAAGCTGGCTCCTGGACAAGGATATAGCCGCGAATGAAGCTAAGGCAATTGTCGGTGATAATGGGACAAAAATATACACTGAAAAAAATAAAACCGTTTTTGCCAATTGGACAATGACTGATCCGGGGCAGACCACTGTTATTAAAATTAAATATGAATTGCCGTTTAAGCTTAATTATTCATCGCCTCCTTTGCCTGCCAATTTGTGGGAAGAATTTATTTCTCCGCCAGAGCGGGCTTTGGTCCCATATAGCTTAATGCTGCAAAAACAGCCTGGCAGTCTGGGTTCAATATTCAGCCAGCAGTTTATTAAGCCGATTTCCATGCAATTGATATCCAGCTACGGGGACATGGAGACAAACCAGCACGGCTGGACAATCAACACCGAGCTTATAACTGATAAATTTTACGCCGCTATTTTTGAATAATTTGCTACGTAGCATGCTACGTAGCAAGCATTAAATTATTGATAAGTATGATTAAAAAAGACAAGGTGAATGGCAAAGCCAGAGAGAGTGCCCTGGGGTACAAGGTGAATGGCAAAGCCAGAGAGAGTGCCCGGAAGCATAATTCAATTGTGCTTTTTCATGAAAAACAGGTTCGCCGCCATTGGGACGGAGAAAAGGAACTCTGGTATTTTTCAATTGTAGATATTGTTGAGATTTTAACTAACTCTACAGTCCCAAAAAGATATTGGAGCGACCTAAAAAGCAAATTAAAAAATGAAGGAAGCGAGGTGTACGAAAAAATCGTACAACTGAAATTAACCGCTTCTGATGGAAAAAAATATGCTACCGACTGTTTTTCTACTGAAAATTTACTGCGTGTTATCCAATCAATCCCTTCTCCAAAAGCAGAACCATTGAAACTTTGGCTGGCAAAAGTAGGATATGAACGAATAGAAGAAACCGAAGATCCGGAACTCGCTTTTGATCGGGCTATGCGCACTTATTTGCAAAAAGGATATTCCAAAGAATGGATAAATCAACGGCTCAAAACCATTGAAGTTCGTAAAGAATTGACAGATGAATGGATGGAGCGAGGAGTAAAAGAAGGTCTGGAATTTGCGATTTTAACCGATGAAATCACCAAAGCATGGTCGGGAAAAAACGTGAAAGCATACAAAAAATTTAAAGGCCTTAAAAAAGAAAATTTGCGAGACAATATGACCAACCTTGAATTGGTTTTGAATATGCTTGCTGAAGCTACAACAGCCGAGATTTCCAAGAAAAAAAAGCCGAAAAATTTTAAGCAAAGCAAAAAAATTGCCAAGCAAGGAGGACATGTGGCCGGAACAGCCAGGAAAGAAATTGAACAGAAAATAGGAGAAAGTGTTGTTTCTTCTAAAAACGCTAAAATATTTAAAAAGCCTAATCAAGATTTACTCAAATAATTTTTTTACAGACATTTATTAATTCTTTAATCAAATTTTTTATGGGAAAAATTATTTTTTGCTACGAATAATAAAACCGATAAGTTCTTAATAATTAACTCATTAACACCATGAATAAAAAAAATTTATCTTTTATTTTAATTTTATTAATTGTAATAATTTTTTTTAGTGTTTTATTTTTTAAAAAAGACAGACCTGTAAATCAAAATTTAAAACAACAAGACATTTCATCTATAACCCCCTATAAAATTAATACTTTTGAAGATTTTGAAAATTCACTTTTTTGTAATGAGTTTGAATGTAATTTTCAGGGTAATGGCAAAATTTCGACTGGTGATGAATTCAGAAAATATAAGCTATTAAAAGAAGATGTTTATTTAGAGATGACAGTCAGCAATGAACAATTATATGAAATTAATTTAGCATTCTTATCGTATTATGAAAATAATGAGGAGCTCAACATAAATGTAATTTTTAAATTATTAAATTCTATTGATTCGGATATTACTATAGATGCAGAGGGTAATTCCGCAAAAGAATATATAATGCATAATATTGAAACTAATACTTATTTAAGTGGAGAGATGTTTAACTGGGGGCCATATTTTATAAATGTGGGCAAAGATGGTCATTGGGGTTGGAACCCTAGTATGATTATAAGAAGAGTATTGTCTAACGTTGAGAGAGACAATATTATAAAAATAAACTGCCCTTCTCCGTATCGTTTGATGACTGATGACGGAAGATGCCTTTGGTCATGTTATCCGGGATCAACGCCAGGCGCTAATAATGAGTGCGTATGTAAGCCTGGATATGTTGAAACAGGAAAAGATAAATTAGGAAGAAGGATCTGCGAATTAAAAAAATAATATTGTCACCGAAAAGTTCAAGGGGACACCGTGTTTTCATTTGATAAATAATAATGAGGGTGAAATTTTAAAATAATTTTTTAAAATGGTTGATAGTTTATTTAATCTAATGATTTTGGGTATTGGGTTGGCTTTGGGCCTGGCTGTTTTAGTGTTTTTAATCAGGCTGATGATCAGATATTCACTGAAGAAAGAAAAGTATTTTGAGCATACTGTTCTGCTGATCCGTTTACCTAAAGAACAGCCAGGGGATGAGCAGAAAGAGTTTAACGCGCAGATGATCCGCGAAGAGATCAATAAGGCGGAAATGATGTTTGCCGCGATCGGCGGTTTGCGCGCCCAGCGCGGATTTAAAGCCTGGCTGCTCGGACGGAGCGACCATTATTCATTTGAAATAGTTGCGAGCCAAAAGCAGATCGCATGGTACGCGGTCGCGCCGCGCGAGCAAGCCCGCTACATAGAGCAGCAGATCCATTCCCGCTACCCGGAAGCGGTGGTTGAAGAGCAGAAAGACTATAATATTTTCTCGCCGGCCGGCGTTGCCAAAGCCGGCTATTTGCGCACCAGACGCTCGCTTATCTTCCCGATAAAGACCTATAATAAGCAGGAGTCTGATTCTTTGAATTCAATAATCAACGTAATGAGCAAGCTGGGCGAAAATGAATCGCTGGCTATTCAGTATATTGTCAGAAGCGCGCGGGCCGGTTGGCACAGCCGCGGCAAGGGCATAGGCAAGCTTATGATGGAAGGAAAAACCGCTCGCGAAGCCATCCGTTTAAGCAGCCGTAATCCGGCAATGGCAATATTCGCTGACTTATGGCAAACAACCAAACCAATGAGCGAGCAGGAAAAATTAAAACAGCAAAGCACTATGCCGCGCTTGACACAGATGGAAGAGGAGATGCTCAAAGGCATAGAAGAGAAGAATTCCAAAGCCGGGTTGGATGTTAATTTACGGATTATTGTCAGCGCGGATAATGCCGGTAGCGCCAAAGTTTATTTGGAGAATCTGGGTTCGGCTTACAGCCAGTACAATCTATATGAATACGGCAATAGTTTTATTAACAAAATCCGTATTGGCAATCAGAAAAAATTAACCAATGATTTTATTTACCGGCGTTTTGAGAAAAAAATCGCTTTTCTTTTGAACAGCGAAGAAATGGCCAGCCTGTACCATCTGCCGCTTAAAAACGTTGCCACTCCGAACATCCTCTGGCTAAGCGCCAAAAAAGCCTCGGTCCCCAATAATATCCCTACTGAAGGCATAATTCTTGGGCGGAATATCTTCCGCGGACAAGAGCAGCTGATCCGCATAAAGCGCGATGACCGCCGCCGCCATGTTTATATCATCGGTAAGTCCGGCGTGGGTAAATCAATGCTCCAGGCCAGCATGGCTATCCAGGATATCTATAATGGGGAAGGCGTTTGCGTGATAGATCCGCACGGCGATTTGATTAGCGATATTATTTCCCGCATCCCGCCTGAGCGCGCCGAGGATGTTGTCCTGTTCTCACCGGCTGACATTGAGCGTCCTTTAGCCATGAATCTGATGGAATATGACCCGCGCTATCCGGAACAAAAAACTTTTGTTATTAATGAATTAATTAGAATTTTTGATAAGCTTTATGACCTTAAATCAACCGGCGGTCCGATCTTTGAACAGTATATGCGCAATGCCATGCTTCTTGTTATGGACGATCCCGCGTCCGGCTCAACCCTTATGGAAATACCAAAAGTGCTTGCTGATCCGGCTTTCCGTAAGATGAAGCTGGAGCGCTGCCATGACTATACGGTCGTTGACTTCTGGAAGAAAGAAGCCGAGAAAGCCGGCGGCGACGCTGCCCTGGCCAACGTAGTGCCGTACGTAACCAGCAAATTAACCCAATTTATTTCCAATGATACGATGCGCCCGATAATAGCTCAGCAGCAGAGCTCGTTTAATTTCCGCGATGTTATGGATAAACGAAAAATTCTTTTAGTGGATCTGCAAAAAGGCTTGATCGGAGAAATGAACGCCTATCTTTTAGGCATGATCCTGGTTGGCAAAATTCTAATGGCCGCTTTGTCCCGGACCGATTTGCCGCAAGCCCGGCGCAAAGATTTTTATCTTTATATAGATGAATTCCAGAATTTTACAACCGACTCAATCAGCACTATACTTTCCGAAGCCAGGAAATATAATCTGAATCTGACTATTGCCCATCAATACATTGGCCAGATGGTTAAGAATCAGGACACCAGTATCAAGGACGCGGTTTTTGGCAATGTGGGCACAATGATAACATTTAAGATCGGGAGCGAAGATGCTCAGGCGCTTGAAAAAGAGTATAGCCCGGTTTTTAATCAATTTGATTTGATTAATATAGAAAAATATACCGCCTATACTAAACTTTTAATTGATAACACGGCTTCACGGCCTTTTTCCATGTCAACTATCTGGCCTTTGCAGGGAAAAGAAACGCCAGGAATGAGTAAAAAGATCAGAACCTTGTCCAGGCTAAAATACGGCCAGGACAGAAATGTGATTGAGGCGGAAATAAGAAAACGAGGGGGTGTAGACAAATAAATAAAAATAGTATATTATAAAATCAATAAATGAAAGTGAAATATAAAAAGTAAAAATACTAAAATTAGCTAAAAGTTCGCTAAATTGTAA
>DAOVXE010000045.1 GCA_030636285.1 Candidatus Falkowiibacteriota bacterium
AATACGCCAGAAAGAAAAATA
This sequence comes from Candidatus Falkowiibacteriota bacterium, assembly GCA_030636285.1. The sequence goes on from DAOVXE010000045.1 coordinate 22, forward strand.
TATATTTAAGGTTCATACCCCCGTATAGCCCTAATTTGAATTTGATTGAACGTCTCTGGAAATTCGTTAAGAAAAAACTAAGGAATAAATACAGAAAAGAATTTAAAGATTTTGAAAGCGCGATAGTGGACATCTGCAGAAATATAAAAAATAAATATCTTGACGAAGTATCTAGATTAATAAATCATAAATTTCAAATTTTAAAGTAACTTAGTATAGTATGTTACTTGTCAATGGGGATATTCCCCCGGCAGGAAGTTGGATTTTAGGCGTCTTCTCCGCCAAATAAATCTTTTCTTTGTTTATCTATAATTTTGTTTTGTACTTCCTGAGGAAGGCTTTTAAATATTCGATCGGCTTCTTTCATCGGAGATTTGCCGCTGGCTATATTTCTATTACGCCTGTCATATATTTCTTGTTTCCTAAGACTAAATCCTATGGGCTCCATTTTTGTTTTTTTGGACATGGTCTATTCTCCTCTCCTTTTTTGTTTAAAGTAGCTTCCTAAAAATTATCATGCAGTGAGTTTAATGAATTTTTCATTATTTCACTTAACATATCGGCGTCATCTGCTTGTCCATCGTAGCATAGGCGGGAATCCTATTTTTAAAATCGTTGAAAAAGAGAAAACGGATTAGAGATAACTTTACACACCTTACGATATTTTTTTGAAAAAAGCAATAGTTATATTTTAAATAGAATTTCATAATATATTTGAATATATGAAGTTCGGAATAATTCTTATAGTATAATTGGCCGGAGGCCCACTATAATAATTATCTCGAATTTGCGCAAGGTAGCGGAGCGAATGCGGAGCGTTAAGCCGAGCTGTATATTCGGTGGTGTTATACGATGTTATTTTTCAGTTTTATCAAATTCAGTAAAATATTTATTCATTCCAATGATAAAATGCGGAACATAAATATCAGGATTATTAGCAATGCTGTTTTTCAATTCATCGGGATCAATCCATATTACTTCCGTCATTTCTATTCCATCCGGTTTGATCTGGTTATCGCTTTTACCCAAAAAAACAGCGTGCCAAGCTTTATCAAGTGTATCAAAGTAAGGATGTTTGAATAAATATTTTGCGGGGGTGGAAATACCTATCTCTTCTTCAGTTTCTCTTAGAATACATTCTTCATAAGTTTCATTTTCTACCGTACCGCTGACCGAATAACTAATTAAATTAGGATACCATTCTTTGTTTGGGGCCCTTTTTTGTAAAAGTATTTGACCCTGAGAATTAAATAATATCAAATGTACTGATCGGTGAATGTACTTGCCAGTATAGAAATCATCACTTGGTCTTAAACCAATAGCATTATCATCTTTGTCTACTTCAATAGTGCTCATATTTTTAGGTTAAAAAATAATTTATTAATTTACGGCCAGCGTAGTCAGATACGCCGTCAGGCTGTCTAATAACTAAAATTTTGAAAATTTATTAGGTTAAAATTAGTTAAAAAAATTTTAAAGAATGGTCAAAAATTGGAGTTTTTAAAAACGTTTTTTTCGCAGTAATGTCTAAATTCATCACACAATCCTATTTCATTTAACTTGATGAGATATATTCCGTTAAAATGAAATTGATTTTTTTCCTTATTAAAATATTTTAAATCCCACTGAACAGTATATTTATTGTTATCTTCTGAAAATATATTATAATTTAAATCGATTTCATTTTGATCAATGATAACAGCCCATTCTTTTTTTATTTCATCTAAGTTATTTAGTTTATGAAATGGGGTTTCGTAATATATAACACTAGGAGAAAATAAAGACAAAACATCAGTGATATTTTTACTTTCCCAGCTACTTTTGAATTTTTTTAGCCAATCGTTTATGTCCATATTTTAAAAACTCCTTTTTCATTTTCATTTTTTTATCCTCCTATGTTGGTTTTTTTGTTGTCAAGAATTTTATTAACAAAAAGCGGAAACAAGATTTGGGCTTAATTAAGCGATAATGAACTTATTTTTTTTTATCTTAAATTAGCTGTTTTTTAATTTTTTGGATTTATGACAATTTTTGACTTGACCTTGACATTAGCAATAAATGTGCTATTATAATAACAGGTATCAATCAGTGGAACCTAATGCCTCAAGGCATCAATGGTGATAACAATCTCAATTTTTTTGGGGTTGTTTTTTTTGTGTCATAATAATAATCGTGGTAGGTGGTAGGTATTTCCCGGTGGCCCGGGACACTGATTGATACCCAGTTGATGCTCTTACGGGCATGTGGTTCGATTCCTCTGCCTACCGCACCAAAAGCCATCTTAATTATGAGGTGGCTTTTGGTTGTAAAAAGCAAATTCAAAATTTATTAATAGGTTTTATTCAATCATTTCCGCCGGTCATTTTTTGTCTTCCCTCCAAAGGCGGACAAGCGGGGAAAAAGGGCAGAGGCCTGCCCGCAACGCTCCCTGCCCGACAGTGCTGGCTAACAAAAAGCGGAAACGAAATTTGGGCAGAGCCAGTGAAACCAGTTTTTATTTTTTAGAATTTTTTTGGCAATTTATATTTTACCCATGCTCTTCTTGGAGTTTTTCGAAACATGCAAATGAAATAGGTTTTATAGGTCTAACATTTGTAAATCCTGCTTTACGTAATTGACGCACTCTTTCTCTAACGCAAGTATCCCAGTCCCCACCACCAATAGCAATTAATGTATCTTTTGGTAAATCAGGAATATTTTTATCAAGTCTTCCCTCAAAATAATGAACACCTTTTGATTCATCTAGGACTTCAATTTTTTGTACTATTGTGGCATATTCACCGCCAAGATTTTTAAAAGCGTCCATTTCATCTTTTATATGCACTATCTCAACATATGATGCTTTGTCCAAAAATTCCTGATAATTCATCGCCTCTGGAGTTTTAGAAATTTGGTTATCAAAATTTTTGATCATATTTTTAAAAATTACTTAAATAAATTGCCAAAATGGCGATTCGTCTATATTTTAAGCTATTTTTAGGCTTAAGTCAATAAATTTTAGCTTATTAAACACAAAAAAAATTACTATTTTTCTTCACACTCTTGCCAGAGTCCGGTTTTTTGATCGCGGGCGTTTTGTTCCAGCGCTCTAAATTCATCCAAACGGATAAAGGGAAAGTTGTCCAGGAGATAGGCGCAGCCTTCGGTGAGTAGTTGGGCGTTAATCTGGGTATCGTTTAAATAAACATAGCGGAGCAGGCGTTCGTATTTATCCCGGTCATCGTTGATCGGGTCAGGCTCCAAACGGACATTTTGCCAGAGCAGCAGGTCTTTGGTAAATTTACTGGCCTGCTTGCCATAACATTCTTCTTTGGTATAAGGGCTTTCTACTTCCGGGGTATCAATGCCGATCAAACGGACAGATTCGCGCTGGCCTTCTATTAGCACGACAATGGTATCGCCGTCATAAACATCAACTACCTGATAAAGTTTATCGCTGTCTGGCTCGCCAAGGCTAAGCGGATAAGCCAGCCACAGCAGGCTAACAAGGATTACAAAAGCCGGCGCGAAATAAAAAATATTATTTTTATTTTTTAGCTTAAATTTCATAATTTAAAGCGCGGTGTTTAGTTTGTGTATATATTATAATGTATATTTTAACAGAATTTGCTTAATTTAAAAAGCAAACATAAAGTTAGCCTGGGTTTTAAAACCCAGGCTAACTTGTAATTGTGATATTTAATTTTGAAAATTGATAATTTTGGCAATTTATAATCCTTGGTTTTTTGATTGTTTTGCTCGGCGAATAAGCTCGTCGCGCAACATTTCTGCATCTTCGCGTGAAATGCCGGGTAATCTGCCTTCACTTCCAAGTTTTGATGCACCTGCCGCACCGTATCCTGCAGTGTGAATTTGCAGATCACTTAAGCCCAGCAGCCTAGCTATAACACCGCGATATATATCAACATTTTGAATGCGCTCATAAGGAATGGAAATGTATCTTTTCCAAATTATTCCTCTTTCTGCCCGATACTCACCATCAGTTAATTCATATCTATAAAAGTGGTAAGTCAGTCGAGCAACAATGTAGGCAATGATGATTAGAATTACGAAGATTAAGATAAACCAACCGAAAAATGACCCAGCCGTAAAATCTTCTATGCTCTTGTTGCTAATGTTACTAAGAATTGCTGCCCCTTGAACCGCCAAAAAACCACCAATGAATATCCATGCGATAATTCTTGAAAAGAAAAATACCCAAACCGCTCGTGGATGTAATTGTTTCATAATTTTATTGATTTAATTATAATGATTAAATTATATTTTAAGTTATGCCGACCGTTGAAATAAATTGCCAAAAAAAATTTAAAAAATAAATAAAGAAATTTCTGGCTATTTTACATAACAAAGTTATGTAAATTAATAGAATTTTAATTTGTACTGCAAGGGTGCCCCGCAGGAAATACCCTTGGGGCGCATTTTCATTGGTCATTTTTTTTGTCTTCCCTCCATAGGCGGACAAGCGGGCAAGGGAATTAAAGGCGTGCTTGCCCGGGCCCAAAACTCCTTATTGGATACTTTTATTTATCAGTTTAATTATGCTTTTTGCATCTTTCTCGGATGTTGATTTTTTCATGGCGGTCGCAAAATCTGTTCGTTTTATGCCAATGAAACTTGAAATTGGCAATTTATGCTGGAGAAGAAATAATTAGCCAAGCAGGCGGGCAACCCGGCCGTTATAATCAAAGAACGGATGAATTAATAAAAATTGATGCATCATCCAAGCAAGCAGCTCTATTTTTTTATTTTGATTTTTTGCGTATTTATGCCGTTCGTTGTAGTCATTCTCCCAATTTACCATTAACTCGGGAATTTGAAAAAACTTTGGTGGCTTATAATTTCCGACTTTTACCTCGCTTTTTCTGAAATTGCCGGCTTCTTCAAAAACATGTCCGGCAACTTTTTTATGCAATTTTTTCGCTGTGTTGATGTCAATGGGTAAATTTTTAAATTCGCGCAATAAAAAAGCGTTAACATTTGCAACACCATCTGTAATTAACGCTTCAATTTCTCTAATTAGAAAGAATGCCGAATCTAGTTTCACGATAACTCGGCTTTGTTTTTGACATAATATGAATTCGGGATTACGATTTTTTTGTGGACACCCTCTTTGATTAGATTCTCTATTTGCATCTTATAGCGTTCAGCGATAGCTTTTTTAGAAAAAACCGCCTCATTTTCCATGGCCATGTTGTCATATACAAGATTAACAAAGATTTCCCTAAAATATTTTTCCCGTTTTTTATTGCTTAAATTAGTATTTTTCATACTTATATCATAAATCAAAACGGCTGTTTTGTCAATTTCATAATTATTTTAACGGCCGGTAAGGCGGGTGCGAGGCAGGCAAGGGAATTAAAGGGGTGTTTGTTCGCCGAAGCGTATGATGCAGGAGCCTGACTATTCAGAGGCGTTGTAATCTCCTTGTAAAACTATACAAATAAAAATTCCTTTTCCAGATAAAGCTTCAGCACTATGCTTTACTCCTTTAGGAATAAAAATTGTTGCTGGACTGGAAACTTCATAAATTTCATCTTCAAATTGAATTTTATAAACCAGTTTATTATCTTCTGAAAGAATAAGATTTATTTCATTACAATTATGTTTATGAAGTTCGCTATATTTAGGAATTTTTTTGGGAAGATCTTTTATGAAGTGAACAGCAACATGGGCATTAGATCCTGGAACTGAAGTTTTATCTAACATCAATAATCTTTTAATCGGAGCTTTTCCATGAAAAGGAATTTTTGCCATTGATTCTGTAACGCCTTTTTTAATATATTTTTGAAATTTTTTCATAATAATAATATTAAAATTTCACTATCTTTTAAACTTTATTTTTTTAGGGCTCCGAGTAATATGTCGCTTAACATTTAGTATATTTAAAATTGCTTATTTTTTCATTTAATTTTTTAAACGGAGGTGAATTTACAATAATTGCTTTGAAAGTTCCTTTAAAACTGTATTCTGTGTTGGACGGTATAAATATGACATCACCTGTTTTGCCTATAAGGTTGTTGTTAACGATAATTTTTCCTTCAAGAATAAAATATGCCCTATCACTATTTGTCTTTGTGATTTCATCGTGATTAGTAGCATTACCTACGGCAATACTGACTTTGTCACTATCGTCAGCCGTTAAAAAATTAAATACTGAATAAGATTCAGATATTTTTCTAGCAACAGCGTCTTCTTTTTTAAAAAGTTTAATATTCATAATGCTTTAATGGTTTGTCTAACGAAATAAATTAATAATAATTTTATTTAGTTCGCGAATCAGATATTCCGTGTTCGGATGTTGATTTTTGGCGCTTATTAAAAGATTCCTTTTTCGGCACTGGTAGGAGATTAGGTTGGTAATTTTGGATAATTCCCATAAAGAAACTTAATCCAATTATGAATTTTAGGCAATTCACAGCTGGCTAATTCCAACGGCGATTTATTTTTTCTGTCTTTAAATTGAGATTCTTTTA
>DAOVXE010000018.1 GCA_030636285.1 Candidatus Falkowiibacteriota bacterium
AAACAAACAAAGAAAAAGACAAATGAATTCAAGAAAGATAAAAAAGAAAGAAAAAATCGATAAATTGATTCAAAAAATTGACGTAATGTTAGCCAAGGCTAAAAATTAAAAAGTGTCAACTATGTTCGTGGGCTTGCGCAGATATATGCGACTCGTATTATCCTAAAAAACAAAAAAATATTTTTTATCAATCTGTAATATCTGACAAAGCTATAGCTAGTATTAAACCAACAATTTATGAAGAAGACAAAAGTATTTTCGAAACAGAGATAAAGAAAGATGAATTTAAAAATTACATAGAAGAAATCCCTAAAGAAAAAGAGTTTCTAAAAATTGATTTATCTGGAAATATACAATTATCACAGCCATTTATTGATAAGCAACAGCAATATGGTCGAGGTGTGGCTTGGAAGGGAATATATTATGGTGATGATGTCTTTGATGACGATGGACAGCTTATTATTGAAGACGGTGAAAATATATTTTTTTATATGCAGGATGATGAATATAAAAGTCAGATATTAAATCAAGAAATTTTATTTACTAGTGGAGATAATATTAGAGCAATTTTTGATATTAGTCGTTATTATGACTATATCAACAATAAATTTGGTAAACCAAATTTATATGTAAGAAGAGTCATATCTCATAATGATAACTTGGTACAACACAAAAAAGAATTAGCCCTAAAAAAGAAAAAGTTTGAAGAAAAAAACAAAAACCAGCGTTCGTTGTTTGATGGTATTAATAAATAACTATGATTAAAAAACTAAACATAATTGAAAAACTAATTGAAGAGCTATGCCCGGATGGAGTGGAGTTTAGGGAGTTGGGAAAAGTTTTGGATTACGAACAGCCTACTAAATATATTGTTGACTCAGTTAAGTACAATAATGATTTTACGATTCCCGTGCTAACTGCTGGACAAAGCTTTATTCTTGGTTATACAGATGAAACTGAAGGAATACATAAAGCAGGTAAAGAAAATTCTGTTATTATTTTTGATGATTTTACTACTTCATTTCATTGGGTTGATTTTGATTTTAAAGTCAAATCTTCAGCGATGAAAATGATACGACCACGGCAAGATATTGAAATAAATTTTAGATTTATTTATTTTGCAATGTGTTGTATTGATTTTAAACCTCAGGATCACGCTCGTCATTGGATTTCTAAATATTCAAAAATTAAAATCCCAATCCCACCACTCCCAATCCAAAAAGAAATTGTGAGGATTCTTGATAATTTTACAGAACTGGAAGCAGAACTGGAAGCAGAACTGGAAGCAGAACTGGAAGCAAGAAAGAAACAATACGAGCATTATCGTGATGAGTTGTTGACGTTTGGGGGTGAGGTGGAGTTTGTTGTGCTTGAAGATATTTCAACTAATCTTGATTCTAAAAGAAAACCAGTTACAAGGTCTGCTCGTCAAAAAGGAAAATATCCATATTATGGAGCATCAGGTATTGTTGATTATGTAAGTGATTATATTTTTGATGGAAATTATTTATTAATTTCAGAAGATGGTGCTAATCTTCTTGCTAGAAAAACACCAATTGCTTTTTCTGTCTCTGGTAAGTCATGGATAAATAATCATGCACATATATTAAAATTTAAAGATCTAGTTACTCAAAGGTATATAGAAATTTATCTAAATTCTATTGATCTTAATCAATATATAACTGGTGCTGCTCAACCAAAACTAAATAAAGGCAATTTAAATAGCATTAAAGTACCTTTTCCTGATTTTGAAAAACGAAAACAAATTGTAAAAATCCTAGACAAATTTGACACACTTACAAACGATATTTCAATCGGTTTGCCGGCAGAACTTACTGTTCGCAAAAAGCAATATGAATACTATCGTGAGAAACTATTAACATTCACCCCATTAAATAAATAGTATGCAAAATAAAAAATACAATTTAGTCGCGGAAAATCCGCAAAGCACTGTTGTTGCTGAATATCAAAGATCTGTAGATAGAGTGCGGGATAGCGTTTCCTATCAAAGCGAAGCAGAATTGGAACGAGCTTTTATTAAACAACTTACAACGCAAGCCTATGAACAGGTGAATATCACATCCGAAGCTGATCTTGTGCTTAACTTGCGACAACAATTAGAAAAATTAAATGACTTCAAGTTTTCTGATGCTGAATGGGAGCATTTTTTTGCCAGTGAAATTGCCAATCCAAATCAAAGCATCGCTGAAAAAACCGCCACCATTCAAGAAGATTATATAAAAAATCTTACGCGTGATGACGGTACTGTAAAGAATATTTATCTAATCAGAAAAGACAATATTCACGATAATAGTTTACAGGTTACAAATCAATACGCCACAGAAGATGGTCAACGCGCTAACCGATATGATGTGACAGTACTTGTGAATGGTTTACCATTGGTGCATATTGAGCTTAAACGACGCGGAGTCGCTATTCAAGAAGCATTTAATCAGATTAACCGCTATCAACGAGAAAGTTTCTGGGCTTCAGCCGGACTTTTTGAATATGTTCAACTGTTTGTTATTTCAAACGGGACACATACAAAATATTACAGCAATACCACGCGCCAAGAGCATATCAAGGAAGCGAGTGAAGGCAAGGTAAAAAAAGGCAAGCGCTCAAGTAACAGTTTTGAGTTTACAAGCTGGTGGGCAGATGGCACCAATCGTCCTATCACGGACTTAATGGACTTTGCCAAAACTTTTTTTGCCAAGCACGCGCTTTTGAATATTCTGACTCGTTATTGCGTATTTACCAGCGAGCAAGAACTTTTAGTAATGCGTCCATATCAGATCGTGGCGACTGAAAAGATACTTAATAGAATAGAAGTTAGTACAAATTATAAAAAACAAGGAACCGTGGAAGCAGGCGGATATATTTGGCACACAACCGGGTCGGGAAAAACCTTAACCAGTTTCAAAACAGCACAGCTAACAAGCAAATTGCCGTACATAGACAAAGTGTTATTTGTTGTTGATCGGAAAGATTTGGATTATCAGACAATGAAAGAATATGATAAGTTTGAAAAAGGCGCCGCCAATAGCAATACCAGTACGGCAATTCTAAAAAAACAACTTGAAGATCCAAACGCGCGTATTATTATCACCACCATTCAGAAATTAGATCATTTTATCAAACGCAACTCCGGGCATGCTCTTTTTGATGGGCATATTGTTCTTATTTTTGATGAGTGTCATCGCTCGCAGTTCGGCGACATGCATGCCGGCATCACCAAGGCATTTAAGAATTACAACCTTTTTGGATTTACCGGAACGCCGATTTTCGCGGTTAATGCTTCTGCTGGTGGACGAGTAGATTTGAAAACTACTGAACAAGCCTTTGGTGATAAATTGCATACTTACACAATTGTGGATGCAATCGCTGATAAAAATGTTTTACCGTTTAAGGTTGATTATATTTCCACGGTTCAAGAAGCTGAGAATATTGAGGATAAGAAAGTGAGCGGTATTGATCGCGAGGCCGCGCTAGCCGCGCCGGAACGATTAGAAAATGTCGTGAAATACATTCGTGAACATTTTGACCAAAAGACCAAGCGAAATAGTTTTTATAAATTAAAAGACCGTCGCTTAGCCGGGTTCAACTCAATCTTTACTGTTTCTTCAATTGATGCGGCAAAGAAATATTATACGGAATTTAAAAAACAACTTAAAGATTTACCAAGTGACAAGCAATTAAAGGTGGCAACGATTTATAGTTTTGGGGTTAATGATGAGGACGCGGACGGAATGATAGACGAAAATTTAGAAGATACAAGCGGACTAGATGTTAGTTCAAGAGATTTTTTGGATAGAGCTATTACAGATTATAATAAAATGTTTGGCACATCATACGACACCTCGTCTGATAAGTTTCAGAATTATTATAAGGATGTAAGCGAGCGAGTAAAAAAACGGGAGATAGATATTCTTATTGTAGTTAATATGTTTTTGACAGGTTTTGACGCCACTACGCTTAATACTTTGTGGGTGGATAAAAATTTGCGATTGCATGGTCTGCTTCAGGCGTATTCACGGACAAATCGCATTTTAAATAGCGTAAAAACCTTTGGGAATATTGTTTGTTTTCGTAATTTAGAGGAAGCAACCAATAAATCAATCGCGCTTTTTGGCGATAAAGAAGCCAGTGGTATTGTGCTACTTAAATCATATGATGAATATTACAACGGATATAAGGATGGTGACAAAGAAGTGCGCGGTTATAAGAGTTTGGTAGATGAGCTATTGGAAAAATTTTCTGTTGGAGAACAGATTATCAAAGAACAAAACCAAAAGAGTTTTATCGGTCTGTATGGCGCGATATTGCGAGTGCGTAATATCTTGGTTACTTTTGATGAGTTTGCCGGTAACGAAATTTTAACAGAGTGTGACATACAAGATTATCATAGTGAATATATTGACCTCTATAATGAATTCCGAAAAGGAAAAGATAGCGATAGTGAAAACATCAATGATGATATTGTATTTGAGATGGAGCTTATCAAACAAATAGAAATCAATATTGATTATGTGCTGGGGCTTGTCAAAAAATACCACGAAGATCATACAAAAAATCGTGAGATTTTGATTGACATAAATAAGGCCATTGACTCAAGCGTTGAGTTGCGTAATAAAAAAGATCTTATCAACCAGTTTATTGCTTCACTTGATGTGCAGTCAGTGATTGATGAGGATTGGCAAAAGTTTGTAGATAAGAAAAAGATTGAAGAGCTTGAACAAATTATCACCGAGGAAAATCTTGACCGTGATAAAGCCTATAAATTTGTAAAAAATGCCTTTCGTGATGGCAATATCGCAATAACCGGCACCGCTATTACCAAAGTTCTACCACCCGTATCTCGTTTTTCTCAAACCGGTGAGCGTAGCAAAAAACGAGAGAGTGTCCTTGGGAAGTTGACAGGATTTTTTGAAAGATTTTTTGATATTTCAAGAGGGATAAATAAGTAAACGATCGAAATGGCATTAAAGTAAAAATAATTTAGTATCCTGGACGTTTTTGCGCTAAAGCTGTATTATAGGAAAAAGCAATAATATGATTAATTAACAATAAAATTTTATGGGAAGTTTTAACAGAGGAGATAAATTTCATAGTAAAAAAAGGTTTAGTGGTGATTCCGGGCGCGGAAGAAGGGACCGGTCAGAAAGGCCCAGAATGCACCAAGCAATTTGTTCTGAGTGCGGTAAAAAATGTGAAGTTCCTTTTAAGCCAAATGGCAGCAAGCCGATTTTTTGCAGTGATTGTTTTGGCAAAAAAGAAAGTTCAAGTAATAATAGATTTGAAAGAAGAGATTCTGGAAGATCAGATTCTAGAGACAAAAAAATGTTTGACGCGGTTTGCTCTGAATGCGGTCAAGCCTGCGAAGTTCCTTTTCGTCCGACTAGTGATAAACCGGTTTTTTGCAATAATTGTTTTGGAAAGCGTAAAAACAGCGGTAGCAGCAAAAAAAATATTGTTGCCACTGCAGCTATCGGTTCTGACCAGCACAAGAAACAGTTTGAAGTATTGAATGGCAAACTTGATGAAATTTTGAAAATGTTGACGTTAAAAAATTTAGTTAAAGAAAAAATTAAAAAAGAAAAGGTTAACGTTGAAAAGACTGTGAAAAAAGTTGCGAAAAAAGATAAAGAAAAGAAAGTTGTAGCAAAGAAAAAAGTAGTTAAAAAAGCAGTGGCTAAGAAAAAAGTTCCAGCTTCTAAAAAGACGGTTAAAAAAAATAAAAAAAAGTAACATAATTCTTTTAGAATAATATAATATTTTAATTTATAAATATGGCAAACCAGGTAATACTTAGATTTGAAGATGTGGTTTTTGAATATTCGCACAAAAAGCCGATTCTGGATGAAGCCGGCTTTAGCTTGCGTACCGGCGCGAAAATCACATTAATGGGCCAGAACGGGGCTGGAAAAAGCACTTTGTTTGGCCTGATCAAAGGCGAACAAAAAGCCAAGGAAGGCAAAGTCTCGGTTACTAACGGGGCGAGCATCGCGACTGCGCGGCAAGTGGTTGAACGAAGCGATTTTAAAAAAACAGTTGAAGAATATTTTGCAACATCTTTTAAAATTGCGCTGCCAAATTTAAAAAGTGAAATTTCAAAAGCAATGAAAGCTGTTAATTTAGCTGTGCCGATTGATAGAATAGTCGGAGAGCTTTCCGGAGGACAGCAAGCGCGCCTGCTTCTTGCCAATGCCTTGATTCAAAAGCCGGATATTTTACTTTTGGACGAGCCAACCAACAATCTTGACAAGGACGGGATAGATCATCTGCTGGAGTTTTTAATAATGTATGAAAAAACCGTAATCGTAATTTCTCATGACGCTGATTTTTTAAATTGTTTTACTGAAGGTGTTTTATATCTTGATGTATTTACAAAAAAAATTGAAACTTATGTCGGCGATTATTATTCAGTGGTCGCGGAGATTGATGGCCGTATTGAAAGAGAACGCAAGAAAAACGCGCAATTGGAAAAGTTGATTAAAGATCGCAAACAAAAAGTTAATTTTTTTGCCCACAAAGGCGGAAAAATGAGAAAGCTGGCCAAGAAAATGAGCGATCAAACAACCGAGCTTGAGGATAATAAGGTTGAGGTTAGAAAAGAGGATAAAACAATTAGGGATTTTACAATCCCGGCGCAAGATATTTTTGGAGATATTGTTGTAATTAAACAGCTAAAAGTAATTCAGAATCATGAGCCGGTTGTAAAAAATATTGATAAAATTTTAAATAAAAGATCGCGTTTGTTGATTTCCGGTCCGAACGGAATTGGGAAAAGCACCTTGCTAAGAACTTTAGTGGACAACAAATCAGAAGGCGTGAAAATTATGGACGGTGTCAGGGTAGGCTATTACAGCCAGGACTTTGCGGCACTTGATTATGAGCAAACCGTTTTTGATTCGCTTGAAAGCGTTTTGGCTAACAACGTTGATACGCAAGAAATGCGCGCTGTTGCCGCCGGGTTTTTAATAGCAGGGGATTTAATGGGGCATAAAATATCACAGCTTTCAGAAGGGCAAAAAGGGCTTTTGTCATTTGCCGGATTGGTTTTAACGCAACCCGGGCTTTTGGTGCTTGACGAACCGACAAATCATATAAATTTTCGTCATATACCGATTATTGCCAAAGCGATTAACAGATATGCCGGAGCAATGATCTTAATCAGCCACATGCCGGAATTTGTAGAGAAAATTAAGGTTGATGATTATTTGGATTTGGGTAAGTTATAGAAAAGGTTGGCTTAATTCTTAGAATTAGCAAAAGATTTCTTTATATAGATAGTGTGAGTAAAAAAAATCGCCGGAAATGGTGATTTTTTCTATGGCGGTTTTTTTAAAAACGCAAGAAATGTTTATATTTGCGCGTAATAATAAGTGAGGCCTTAAAAGACAATTATTATTAACAAATCAATCGTATGAAATCCAAAAAATTTTATGTGAGCCTGGCTGTGCTCACTTTGATCCTAACAGCCGGAGTCGTTTCAGTATCAGCCTACCAGGGTGACTATACCGTGGAAGGATCGGATTGTACGCCGGAAAAGCATGCAATTATGGAAGCGGCATTTAGCACCGGCAACTATGATGCCTGGGCCGGGCAAATGGCTGGCAAAGGCAGAGTAACCCAGGTTGTGAACGAAGGTAATTTTGCCAAGTTTGCCCAAGCCCATAAACTGGGCCAAGCTGGCGACAAAGCCGGAGCTGACGCGCTTAGGGCAGAACTGGGCCTTAGGGGCAGTAATGGCGAGCGCATGGGCGCCGGACACAGAGGCGGCAATGGCGAACGAAGCGGCCAAAAACAAGGCAACGGCCAGGGCCAAAAACAAGGCAATGGCGGCAGCAGCTTGAACCAATAAGCCATAAAGCTTATTATGCCAAGAGCCCAATAAAAGCAATCCCGAGTATTCGGGATTGCTTTTGTAATATCAGCGGATTAGTGGTATAATCAGGGTATAATTAATCCTTATAACAAAATCCATGAAACATTTTAAAATTACCGCAAGCGTTATCATTTTAATGTTAATGCTTACGCCGTTTATTTCTTTTGCCGCTAAAGCCGAACAAAAAGGAACTAACGAGCCGGGAACAGGCACCGGTATTGCCACTCCTGAATTAAAAGAAGAAAGCCAGGGTACGGGGCAAGGCGCGGAAGCTCCAAAACAAACCATGCTGCAAAACCAGGGGGAAGAACAGCAGAATACAGTAGGCTTACAGCAAGATGCTCAAGCCGGACAAAGGGCAATGGATGGAAGCGCCCAGGGCAGTCAAACACAAAATCAGGTCGTTGGCAAAGGCCAAAACCAAGCCAGTGACAAGGCTATCCAAAGAAGAAGCAAGGTGGCTAATGCTGTTCAGGAAATGCTCCAAGTAGCCGAACGCAACCAAGGGGTCGGGCAGCAGATCCGGACTATTGCCCAAACCCAGAACCAAAGCCAGGAGCAGATAGAAGCGACAATGGAGCAGGTTAAAAATCGCGGGCAGTTAAAGAAATTTTTCTTTGGTCCGGATTATAAGAATCTTAATTCAGTAGAAGACAGACTGGCAAATCATACGGAAAAACTGGATGAGTTAAAAGATTTGGCAGCTCAAATTACAAGCCCGGCTGATGTTGCCGCGCTTCTTGAGCAGATAGAAGTTATGGAGCAAATTGGGACAGAACTGGAAAATGAAGTAGCAACTGAGAAAAAAGGCTTTAGTTTATTTGGCTGGCTAAATAAATGGCTGGCAAAATAAATTTTGGAAACCGATATATTTGTAAGGAAATCCGCCGAAAACGGCGGTTTTCCTTAATATAGTGAATTTAATGTATATTTTTGCAAGAAACTTTGGTTTTTTTGCGTATTACTAAATAGAGGAAATTAATTAAACAATATAACTAAACTTTGGTACTTTTTAAAACAGTATTTTTTATAGTAACATTCGATTTCGCTAATATTGTTTATTTTCTTGCTGCGGAACTCGCTATCGCTCAAACAGCCTCGCTTCAAAAATAAACAATATTAGCGAAATCTATAAAAAATGCCAAAGT
>DAOVXE010000191.1 GCA_030636285.1 Candidatus Falkowiibacteriota bacterium
ATATACAGGCTATAAAAAACTGCTTAAGGCGCGCACGGGAGAGCCGTTGTTCTCTCCTTTGGCTAATCAAAATATTCTTAAAATAGACAAACGCGCGCTAACAATACACCGCTTTCAAAATAATAAAAATTTAGTCGCGATCGCCAATGTAAGTAATCAAAAAATCACAATTAACAGCATTAAAATTAAAAATGCCTTGAATAATCTTGAATGTACTGATATTATCAGTAATAATAAAATAGATTTAAGTAAGCCAATTAGCCTTGCGCCATATCGCGTTATGTGGCTTAAATAAAACCTTAATGCCTAAAAAAAAGAAAAAGATAGCGATCTGCCATTATCGCGTCGGCGGCACTGACGGGGTGTCTTTGGAAATAGCCAAGCGCAAAGAAATACTGGAGAAACATGGCTGCGTAGTTCATTTGATCGCCGGAGCCCGCAGCAAAGGCGCGGACCATATTATTAAAGAGCTGGAATGGGACGACGGGGTAGTGCCGATCATAAAAGAAAACGGCTTTATTCATTTTAGACGAAAAGATCTGTCAGCCAAGGAACTTAAATCCAAAATGAACAAAATCGTTTACGCAATTCAGGATAAATTAAATTATATCCAACTCAAGGAAAAATACGACCATGTCTTAATTCATAATTTATTTTCCTTTGGCGGGCATATTGCCGCTTCCAAAGCTTTCGTTAAGTGGATCAAAAAATTCCAGATCCCCACTCTGGCTACCCACCATGATTTTTATTGGGAAAGAAAAGAGTTTCAGCTGTTTCGCGATGGATATTTAAAGAATTTCATGGAAAAATACATGCCGCCCAAATCAAAATATATCAAGCATATCGTAATTAACTCTTTGGCGCAGCGGGAACTGAAAAAACGCCGTTTTATTGATTCCGAAGTCATGCCGGATGTCTTTGACTTTAACCAGCCTGTGTGGACTAAAGATACTTTTAATAAGGAATTCTGCAAGGAATTTGCCATAAATCAAAACGATCTGTTAATTCTCCAGGCTACCAGAGTAATACCCCGCAAAGCAATTGAACTCTCTATTGCCTTTGCCGCCAGCCTGCAGGAACAAATCCATAAACTGCGGGGACAAAAATTATATAACGGGAAAAAAATAAATGGTAAAACCAATGTTGTCCTGATAATTGCCGGATATGCCGAAGATGAAAAACGGGAATATTTATTTAAACTTAAAAACCTGGCTTTTGAAAAACGGATCTGCGCCAAGTTTATTGCCAACCACGTTAAAGCAAGGCGCAAATTCAGCCAGGGAATAAAAACTTATTCCCTTTGGGACGCTTACGCTTACGCGGACTTGATCACTTTTCCCAGCCTATGGGAAGGCTGGGGCAACCAGTTTATTGAAGGCGTATTTGCCCGCAAGCCGATCATAATGTACGAATATCCGGTTTACAAAGCAGACATTAAAAAAGAGGGTTATAATATCATAGCATTAAAAAGCAACGATGATGATCCGATCAAAATAATCAACGACCTATACGAACTTCCGCAAAAAACCATTGACAAAGCTGTCCGGCAAACCCTGCGCTGGCTAGTCGGCAAGCATACTAATGAAAAAATCGCCAAAAATTTCAGAATCGGCCAAAAACACCACGACTACTCCATCCTTGAAGATTTTCTAGTGGAAAAATTAGAATTAAACTGATTAAACTAAATACACCCACTTTCTCCAAAAAGCGCTTTAGATTATTATTTTTTGAAGCGAGGGATGTATGAGCCAGTATAATCAAAGGTTTCGCAAGTACGCGGGCGAGTTCCCGAGCGAAAGAAATAATAATCTAATGCGCTTTATCTTCTCAACATAGTACAAAACGCATAGGCCATAATATAATAGATTCACTACATCATAAAAACAGTCCCGAGAACTCGGGACTGTTTTATATTTTTCTAAAATGCTAAATTTTCAAAATCACCAGCTCCATATCATCTTGCGGCAAATCTTTTTTACTGATCTTTAGCTTGTCTTCTTCGGTTGGATTAATGCCCATTTCTTTAATAAATTTATCCACCCCGGCAATATCCAGCTTAAGCCCCGGCACCTGGTAGTGCATGGGTATTACTATTCTGGGCTCAATCTGGCTCACCACTTCCACTGCCTGCTTCGCGTCCAAAGTGTACTTGCCGCCTATTGGCACAAAAAGAATATCAATTCCAACAAGCACTTCCAGCTGCTTATTTTCCAGAGTATGCCCCAGATCGCCCAAGTGGGCGATTGAAATATCGTCAAGCTCAATCCGATAAATTATATTAGGCCCGCGCGCCTTGCCCTGTTTGTCATCGTGGTAAGACCCTACTCCCTGCACTGACACCCCCTTGATGTTATACTCACCGGCGCTGTCTATTATAAAAGGATTACCCTTAAGGCTTTTAACATTATTATGGTCGTAGTGGTCATGGCTTACGGTTATTATGTCCGCTTCAAAAGCCGGCGGCTTTAAACCAACCTTTTTATCAAAAGGATCGGTAACGACCGCGATGCCGTCCGGGCCGCTTTTATCTTGAATTTTAAAGCATGAGTGTCCTATCCAGGTTATTAACATATGTTACGAATTACGAAT
>DAOVXE010000036.1 GCA_030636285.1 Candidatus Falkowiibacteriota bacterium
TAAGTCCGGCAAGTACCACATTGCGGATATTAATGACATCCGCAATGACGGCCCGCATAGGCTGATATCAGTTTATCTGTCAAGTGAAACTGATTCAGAATATTATGAAATCGGTTGGGTGCGTATTAATAATCCGGATAAAACCGAAATCATCGCAAAATCTAATTTTGTTTTGGATAGCCAAACCAGCACAACGGAAACAGAGGAGAAAACAAAAGTTTACCATCGTGGAAAACATGAATTACCGCCCTTGAAAGCGGGGGAAATGTTTGATTATTGGTTTACGTTTCCTGAGGGAGTACTAATTGATTTAGACTCCAAAGATTATAAATTTAATATAATCTATCCAGACGGAGACATAAAATCGGCATGGCTCTTAAAAACACTGCCAAATAAATATAAATTTAAACTAAAGGCAGTAACTGATCAAAAAATAACCTTAACAGTTAAATAAGTACTTAATCAAAAGGGGAGAGCAAATCAACTCTCCCCCCTTTTTTTGTTTATAAATTTTTGCTAATTTTGCTAATATTTAATAATAAAACTTGACAATAGTAAATAAAAATGCTAGTATATTTGTAATATTTAAACGACCTTTTTAAACTAAATATCAACTAAACATAAAAAAATCAAAATATCTAAATACGAGGAGGTAACACCATGAAATTTACCACGCATAAATTGGCAATCATTTTAGTAATCATGATTTTTCTCACTCCTTCCGCGCACGCGTTATTCTCTGACCGGGTTGACAAGGCCAACGATGCCATAACTAATGGCAACAAACCAATGGCAGAACAATATCTTGTCCAGGTCAGGGATGACCATACAGCTTCTGATAAAGAATATTACAAAGCAGGGCTAGCCTACGAAAGCCTGCGCAACTACAACGACGCGTATGTATGTTTTAGAAAAATTAAAGATTATACATACCGCAAAAAGGTAGTTTCTCACTACCAGATACCAGGCGATCGGGCAATGGAAAATCGTAATTTTGGACAAGCCTTTCTCTACTATAAAAGGCTGGCCGAGATTGACAGGCTCCGGGGTCTGGAGACTGTTAAAATTCTTTTTGAGGAAGGACGCGACCGTTGGCTGGTTAATAGGGCCGCTCCTCGCGATATCTGGCGTATTGCCTATAAATTGGAGAAGTTTATTCTCCAAAAAAATATTACCCTTACAGGTGATAAAATCGCTGGATATTACTATAAAGAATTTATGAACACGGACGAGCCGTGTTATGACTGTTACGAATTGAGCCTTGAATTCTCTCCCAAATATTTGAAGAAAATAAAAGAAGCACTTTCTTTTCTTTATAACTCTGAGGGAATTCCAGAGTGTCATAAAACTGATTTGCGAAATCGGTTGGCCAAGCTGGCAAAAGATAAAGCAGAGCTAGATAAGCTCGCACCGCTCCCACCTCCTGATTATATTATGTATAAACGTGGCCCACACGAAATCAATCTCAAGGCCGGACAGATTACAAAGCTCTGGCTTATATTTCCAAGCGGAGCATTAATTGATTTAGATTCTAAAGATTATAAATTTAATATAATCTATCCAGACGGAGACATAAAATCGGCATGGCTTTTAAAAACACTGCCAAATAAATACAAATTTAAACTAAAGGCAGTGACTGACCAAAAAATAACTCTAACAGTTAAATAGCCTAATCTAAGTGATGGGGGAGGAAATCTATAGCCTCCCCCCTTTTTTATTTTATAAAAATATGCTTTAATAATATTAATAGTATTATTTGTTAACTTTACAATTAATTATAAGACAATGAGGATAATAATAATAATTACAATTCTTATTATATTGATACCAACTTTTTGTTTTGCCCTAGGCACAACATGTCCCGAGGGGCAAGTTTGTCTTGACAACCCCCTTACCGGCAAACCTGGCGCGTCGGATGTTAATGAGCTTATTGGTAAAGGAATAAACACGATTTTGGGGCTGGTCGGATCCATTGCTTTAATAATGTTCATCTACGGCGGTTTTGTCTGGATGACCGCGGCCGGTAATAAAGAGTCTGTCACCAAAGGCAAAGATATAATAGTCTGGAGCGTAATGGGCCTGGCCGTTATATTCCTGGCTTACGCGGTGGTTAATTTTATTTTGGGCGATGTGATCGGAGGGATGGGGGCGAGTGGGTAGTAAAAAGTTAATGTTTGTTTGTTTTGACTGGCAAAATAATCTGTGATAAGTTATTTATAACAATTATTAATTCCATTATTAAAAATATGGCTTCAATGAATATACAAATTAAAAATGATTCAAAAACTCGCAAAATGGTTATTGAAATGAACGCTGATAAATTTGAAAAAATGGCGGCGAATTTTGGCTTCTTCAGCAATGATTTTTATAAAAGCGTAGAAAAGGCGGAAAAAGATTATAAAACCGGAAAAACACGAAAAATAAAATCATTATCTTTCCTAAAATAACACATGCAAATTATTGTTACAGAAGAGTTTGAAAAAAGATACAAGTGCCTGCCAAAACAAATTCAGAAAAAAGCGGAAAAACAGGAAAAATTCTTTAGAAAAAATCCATATTACCCGTCTCTGCACACAGAAAAACTAGAGCCGAAAGGCAAACAAGTATGGAGTTTTCGCATAGACAAATCTTATAGAATAATTTTTCGTTTTTTGGACAGCAATACCGCATTGTTTCTGACAGTCGGTCCGCATGATTGGATTTATAAAATAAAATTTTAGCTTACTCCGGGCAGATGTAATCGGAGGCATGGGCGTGGGTACGTAGATCAATAAAGTATCAATATAAAATTAAACTATAAACTGTTCCTTATTAACGAGGAGGATATAGAATATGCCAAACAATTTTGTAGAAAAAAATATCGAGGTAGAAGTCAGGGCTTTAGTTAAAACCATGACCGTTCTGCAGGACAAACTTATTTCAGAAAGCGGAAAATACCACGGCGAATATTGCCTTCATGACATTTATTTCTGCCGCAAGGATTGCGCCCGGCTAGAAGAGGTGGAAATGAACGAAATAAATTCTTATGGTCTTAGGTTGAGAAAATCCAAGGACTACGATGGAAAAAAAGAAACATTACTTAACAGTAAAACTATAACAAGAAAAGGAGACCATAACGCCTGGGAAGAACATGAGGTAATGGTAAGTGATTTTATGGAAACTGCAAAAATTCTTATGCTCACTGAATTTAAACCGTTTTTTGAACTAAAAAAAACCAGACACCATTATACATTGGACAGCTTGGACATATTTATTGAGGATATAAAAGATTTTGGCTGCTGCGTTGAAGTGGAAAAAATGACAACTCCAGGGAAGGAAGATGAAGCAAAGAATCAGATTTTCAAGTTATTAGGTAAATTGGGAATAGAAAAAAAGAGTATCGTTCCCAAAAGTGTTACCAACTTAATCATGAAAGAACGAGCTTTTAAAAAAACAGTTGTCATATAAAATATGAAAACTAAAATCGGGATAGATATTAATGGGGTGTTGGCGAATAATAAACTTCCGCATATCAATACACGTGATTATTCTATATTTTCCGTTATGGAAAATGCTATAAATGTTGTAAAAAAACTTGTTAAACATTATGGTGCGGAGAATATTTATATTATTTCTCGCGTGCAATCACATCAGCTATCATTTATCACAGGCATTTGGATGGAAACTCATAATTTTTTACAAAAAACAAATATTTCTCTTGATAATGTTAAAATTTGCACAAGATTGAAAGATAAAGCAATAATTGCTGAAAAATTAAATATAACTCATTTCATTGATGACCGTCCAGAGGTGCTGAGTTATTTTTCAAAAAATACAATTCTCATAGCATACCAACCTAAAAAAAATGAAATGAAAAAATATCCTAATGTTGCATCTCGAGCTGTAGTAGTTAATTCTTGGAATGAGATTGTTAACTACCTAAAAATATAGCTAATTAAAATAAAATAATCAAAGCCAAAGGAGGGTAATAAAATGTCTGAAATGATAGAAATTAAGCGCAACTGTGATAATTTGAACAAAGATAAATTACGAACATTTTTAAGGGGCATGCCAGTGTCTATTAATAATTTGTATGGTGATCCTTTCATTCCGGCGCAGATAGAAGATACTTTTTACAAATTATCAAAGTTAAGAAAAGCAGAGCATAAAGGTCCTATATCTATTATTACTAAATTTAATTTTAGTGATGAAATAATAGAAAGACTGTCTGAGTATCAAAATATAAAAAATCTTATATTTTTCTACTCATTGACCGGGTTTAACGAAGGCGGAGTGCCTTTCCAGCAAAGAATTAAAGCATATATGTGCTTAGCGGAAGTAATGCCAAATGTTGTTCTTTTATTCCGTCCCATCATTGCCGGCAAAAATGATAATCCAGAGATTATACGGCAAATGATAGAGACATGCAAAGAGTCAACAACTCCTCTGGTTTATACTTCCTTATATACAAGAGAGTTCGGCAAAGTAAAAAAATGTTTGAATGCAGGAGTTGAAGAATTAATTATTGAGCAGGCCACTAAACAAGGCGTAAAAATTTTTCCGAAATCCGCTTGTGCCACCAAGAATATTCTCGGTCTTGATATTTGTTATGCTCATGTAAAACAAAAGCCACGGAACCTGGACTTACTGGAGGTTTTTTACTCATTTAAGATAGAGGACGGCATGGTAATTTTGCAGTCAGGTACACACGGAGATTATAATTTTGTAAGATTTATTACTCACTCTAACCCTGGAGTAATAAACGAGAAGAAAGAACGTTTTTTATCATTTACATCTTTTCCTATCTTAGTTTCCTCCAGTTGGTTTAGCTGGGCTAAAATAACTCCCTGCGAAATTAACTGCGATTACTGCCTGATTGATATTTATCCTGAAAGCATAAAGCCTGAAAAAATAGGCTGTGATCCAGCGCATATTTTAAAGCTAATTGGTTATTAGTTGAAATTGATTCAGATGTTACAGCTTCTTTTTTCCAACATTTCCCCGTGTCGAAACGTTTAATCGAACAATTCGGCACGGTTTTTTTATTTCTAAAAATCCACCTGATACGGTTGTCTAGTATAGGGTCTAGCCGTTATATTCCTGGCTTACGCGGTGGTTAATTTTATTTTGGCAGATGTAATTGGAGGGATGGGCGGGGGCACGTAGATCAATAAAATATCAATTTTTGCATATAAAAAAGGAGAATGTTAAAACATTCTCCTTTTTTTAATTGTTTCAATATTGTTTGAATTATCAACAACAATTGCTTTGACCTCAGTAATAAAATTTGTGACTTCTAATCTACTAAAAATATTACAACCTGATTTGTACAGCAAAGCCGTTAATAGTGAATTTTTGTCCTCCCGGTGATTTATTTGTGTTACTGTTGATTATATTTGCTTGTTGGTTTATTGCTTGGTTATATTTTTCTTCATCGGACATATTTTTAATCCAATAAAATTTCTAATACCCGTAGTTTTCTTGTACCCTACTTTTTCATAAAAATGGATTGCGTAAATTGAGGCTCTAAGTCTGATTTCTTTAGAGCCTTTTTTGATACATGACTTTTCAAATTTTTCCATTAATTTGCTGCCAACTCCACTTTTATGATATCTTCCATCAACAAATAAATTCACGACTCGATTTTTTCTACCGCGAATCATGCCAATAATCTTTTTATTATCAACTGCTATAAAAAATATATCTGATTTTGAAAAAGCCAATTTTAGTTTTTCAATATTCTTCTCTGGATTGTAAAAATTAATAAACCTATTAACTGCTTCTTTAGTTCCTTCTTGTTTATTATATCTCTTAAAGGTACTACTGACTATTTCTGCGACAAGCGCAGTGTCAACTATTTTAAATTTTCTGATAATAATCATAATTTCACTAATTTTAAAGTAATTATATCAAATGCTAACATTTATATTTGTGTTCGTCAATTATTCACGCGATTGATCGTATGATTTTCTATTTCATACTTGACAACTAATAAATTTATGTATATAATGGTAATATACAAGTATTTATGGTGAAATTATCACAAATTAAAGGTTTTGACTGGGATAATTATAATATTGATAAAAATTGGCTAAAGCATCAAGTATTGCCCGAAGAATGCGAACAAGTTTTTTTCAATAAGCCTATATTTATTTATCCGGATTTTAAACACTCCCAAAAAGAAGCCAGGTTTCACGCGTTAGGCAAAACGCATATTGATAGAAAATTATTCATTGCTTTTACTGTGCGGCAAGGGAAAATTAGAATCATTTCCGCTCGTGATATGAATAATAAAGAAAGAAAAATATATGATAAACAAGAAAAAACAACTTAAAAAACTTCCCAAATTCAAAAACGAAGATGAAGAAAGAGAATTTTGGGCTACCGCGGACTCTACTGATTATATCAATTGGGATAATGCCATGATAAATCCCAGTTTTCCCAATTTAAAGCCTTCAACAAAAACTATTTCCATAAGGCTTACTTTAAGCATGCTTGATCGCCTTAAAGTGCTGGCTAACTCCCGCGACATTCCTTATCAATCATTTATTAAAATGATTCTGGCCGAGCGAATAAAAGAAGAAAATAATTGCTAGATTCTTGTAACTCAAATTTACAGCTTGTTATAAATTTTTTCTTTTCCGCACAATATTTTTATTGTGTTTTATTTATGTAGCATATTCCAATCGTAAGATGATACGATGATTTGGAAATATTCAAAATAGATTATTGATTAATTTGTTAAATTTTAATCCTTTAAATTAATTAAATTGATTAGTCCTGGATATACTGAACTGGTAGGCATATGGGAAATTAATATCCGGTATTTTAAATTTACAGCAACCGTGTTATTGTAAATTTATAATATCAATCATCAAATCTATGCCTAATGAAAAATTAAGAACAACTAAAACCGGCTATAAGAAAAAAAGCTATACGCCTCAGTTTAAGCTTGACCGAGCCCTGGACACTTTGCGAAGCAATGGCAATATCTCGGAAATAGCCAGAAAATACGGTTTAAACGCAAATTTGCTTTATCTCTGGCGCGATCAGCTTGTAGAACGCGGCTCTCAAATTTTTGAAACTACGCCTGATCAAGTCAAAAATGAACTAAAAACCAAAGTAGCAAGACTGGAACAGATGCTTGGCAAAAAAGAAGTGGAATTGAATCTGTTAAAAAATTTTTCAGATTTTTATTCGTCCCCAAGCACGCCATTGTGAAATTTGCCAGAGCGCAGGTCGCGGCTGGAACATTTAGCATCAGCCGCATTTGCAAGCTCTGCGGATTATCAAAAAATACATATTATAATCACAAGCATCCGGATGAACGGTTTATTGATAAATTTGAGAACATTAAAATAAGGGTTAAAAAAATAATCGCTAAAAACAGCGCTTACGGGATAA
>DAOVXE010000014.1 GCA_030636285.1 Candidatus Falkowiibacteriota bacterium
ATTTGTTTAGGGATATTTTTGAAATAGAACAAGTTAAAAATCCAAAAAAAATAAGAGATTTGCTTACTCTGTTGGCTTTTCAAATAGGCAAAGAGGTTTCTTTGTCAGAGCTGGCAAATTCACTGGATTTGCATAGCGATACTGTTGCCCGCTATTTGGATTTAATGGAAAAATCTTTTATTGTTGTAAATATCAGGGGTTTTAGCCGCAATTTAAGAAAAGAAATCGCGAAAACTTCCCGTTATTATTTTTATGATAACGGAATTCGCAATGCTGTGATTAATAATTTTAATTTTCTTAATCTCAGAAACGACACAGGAGAATTATGGGAAAATTATATTGTTATGGAAAGATTAAAAAAGCAGGCGTATCAGTCAATTCGTTCCAATAATTATTTCTGGCGGACTTATGACCAAAAAGAAATTGACTGGGTGGAGGAAAGAAAGGGGAAGCTATTCGGTTATGAAATTAAATGGGGCAATAAAAAGTTTAAAGAGCCGAAACTTTGGAAAGAAACTTATTCCAACGCGGAGTTTGAAATAATCAATCAAGAGAATTATTTGGATTTTATAGTTTAATGTTTTAAATTTTTAAAACTCAAACCTATGCAAAATCAATCACAAAATTTTAACCAGGATTCAGATCAAGAACAAAACAAGAATCAAGAGCAACCGCTCAAAAAAGAGCATTTTCTTTTTATGACTCTTAAAACACATGTAATCGTTTTGATTTTTACCGTGTTTATAGCGATTATTATCGGTGGCGGCGTGCTGATTATGAAGCATTATAATAGCGAGGCAAATAATAGAATAGTAAAACCAGTCAATCAAACAACTGAAAATTATTATGATGTTTTAGAAAAGAAATGCGCTGGCGATAGTTGCTGTTTAGCTTCTCTAAAAACAATGAGGGCGAATAATTATAAAGAGGCAGATAAAAATGGAAAATGTCCGGAGGGATTTTATATGGATATGCTGAAATGCGTAACTTCTTATCAATGGTGCGTGCCGATGAAAGAGAGTTGTGCAAAAGCTGGCGAACTCATAAATTATCCCTCAGGAACTAATAAAAATTTACCTGATGTTTGTTGTGATGGATTAAAAGGATTGGCAGGATTTGGTATTAATGAGAATGGCGAATGTGAACGACTTAAAGGCGGACCGTTTTTAACTTGTATGTCTTGCGGAAACGGAATTTGCGAATCAATAAATAATTTTAATGAAAACAAATGCAATTGTCCGGAAGATTGCGGAGAAAAGTCTGACACTTCCAACTGGCAGATTTATCGGAATGAGGAGTTTGAAGTAAAGTATCCAACGAATTGGATCGTAGAAAGTAATATTTTTTATAGTCCTGAAACATATAATGCGCGCGAAGGTGGATTGTATACTTTATTTATTACAATAAATCCTTCTTTTAATTCTACTGACGAGTTTTTAGAGAGCCAGGGGGAATGTATTCAAAATATTACTAATTTTATTGTTAATGATCAAAAAATCACGAAATATATTAATATTTGCGGTTATCGTAATTCAATGAAAACAATTAGAGTTGTTGAGAAGCAGACAGTAGTGGGCACAAGTTATTCTATTTCTGATGAATCGGAAATAATAAATCAAATCCTCTCCACTTTCAAATTCATAGATTAATACAAAAAATTGACAAAATAATTCAAGAATATATAATATAAGTAAGAATAATTATTACTTATAGATTATATTATAAAAATGGATAATCTTTTGTTAAAACTTTATCAATCTCCCAAAACTGTTTTAACGACAAAAGAGATTGCTTTGTTATGGAAAGAAAGGAATAAAAATAATCTTAAAAGCAAGATTTCCTATTATGTAAAGAAAGGCAGACTTATCCGATTAAGGAGAGGGATTTTCATTAAAGGAGAAAAGTATAATTCCAAAGAATTAGCAACAAGCGTTTATGCGCCCGCTTATATTAGTTTTGAAACTGTTTTACGGGCAGAAGGAATTATTTTTCAGCATCATGATGCCGTTTTTGTTGCGAGCTATCTTTCTAAAGAAATACAATGCGGAAAAAATAAAATTGTTTTTCGTAAATTAAAAGACACAGTTTTGATGAACCAAAGCGATATAATCAATAAAAATAATTTTTGCCAGGCAAGCAAAGAGCGGGCTTTTTTAGATATGATTTATTTGTTTAAAGATTATCATTTTGATAATTTAGATAATTTGAACTGGAAAAAATGCTTTGAATTATCAAAAATTTATTATAATAAGGAGTTAACTAAAAGACTGCAAAAATATTATAAAAATGCTTAATAAAGAAAAACATCAATTAATAATGACGCGAATTCTCAAAGATATTTATGGCGATGTTGAGATTTCTTCCTTTTTAGGATTTAAAGGCGGAACAGCTGCTTATCTGTTTTATAATTTACCGCGATTTTCTGTTGATTTGGATTTTGATTTGATGAGTAATGCTGAAGATTTAGAAAAAAATAAAAAGTTGATTTTTCATAAAATTGAAATAATTTTAAGAAAATACGGAATAGTTAAAGAGAAGCGGATTAAAAGATGGACGATTTTTTTTCTGTTGTCTTATGGCGGCGCGGATCATAATATTAAAATAGAAATTTCCACTCGCGAACATAATAACGAATATAAAATTAAAAAATATTTAGGTATTGCGATGTTGGCTGCTAAAAAAGAAACGCTTTTTGCTAACAAATTAGTTGCCTTAACCGGCAGAAAAAATATTGCGATGCGCGATGTTTATGACATCTATTTTTTCGCGCGAAACAACTGGGATATTGACGAACGAATAATTTTTTTTTGGACCGGCAAGAAATTAAAAAGTTATCTTGGCGATTGTATAAAAAAAACGGAAAAAATAAGCGACAGAATGATTTTGCAGGGATTGGGAGAAGTTTTGGAAGAGAAAGATAAAATTTGGGCAAAAGAAAATTTAAAAAAAGAAACACTTTTTATTTTAAAAAATTATCAAAAGATTTTAAAATAAATTTTCCCGTTTATACCCCTTTGCTTTTTTAATTCCGATTTTTATTTATATATAATAAGCGCGGTGTAAAGAAAGAATAGTAGTGGTTGCGCTTATTTTTAAAATTTGAATAAAACCAGCGTTTTATGGTATAATTTAAGCAATTATTCCCATGCAAAAATCAAGGAGTTTAATTAATTTTAAAAATTTTATTGTCAGCCTGGCCCTGGCCGTAATCTGGGTGGCTGGGTTTTTTGTTTGGCAAAATAAGCATTTATTGCCAGCCGCGGCCGAGGAAGAAGAAGAGGACAATACACCGCCATTGATCTACAACGTTGGCGTTTCCAGTATTAACGCGACATCCTCAATCATTACCTGGGAAACCGATGAATTAGCGGATTCACTGATCAATTACGGCCTTAATAAGGAATACGGGATCATCCGCGATCCGCGCGCTGACAAATTTGAGCACATGATAATCGTTGAAAATTTAGCGCCGGACACGAATTATTTTTTTAGGATAACTTCGGCTGATGACAGCGGCAACCAGGGAATATCCAGCGATTATACTTTCCAAACCCTTAAAAATAAAGAAGAAGAGCTGGAATTTGACGGTCTTCAGGAAGAAGTCAGTGAAGAAGGGATAGCCGGCCTTAACGAGGTCGGGGTTGAAGAAATACTTCAGGCGATAAAAAGCATTTCCTCGGAAGAAGTGCTGGAAAAGATTGAAGAGGAGCTTAAACAAACCGCTGAAGAAGTGCTTTCGCCTCCGACGATCATCCTGGATTACGCCGATGTTGAGGTGGGGACCGACTACGCGATAATCACTTGGGAAACTGACAAAGAATCCAATACGATCGTTGCTTTGGCCGACGAGGATGACTATGATGAAGACGCGGCTGATCCGTATCGCTGGCGCGAAGGCAGTCCGGACGATCTTACCCTTGAGCATCGGCTGGAAATAACCGGACTGAATCCGGCCACGGTTTATCATTTTCAGGTTTCATCACAGTCAACTTTGGGTTTAACCGGCTATAGCAGCGACAAAATTTTCAAAACCAAATCAGTCAAGCCGGAAATATATAATATTCAGCTGTCTAAGGTAGAGGAAGAATCAGCCACCATTCGCTATACGACCAATGTTCCTTGCTCGTCTATTATTGATTATACTAATTTAAATACGAACGACACCAAATTGGAAGGCAATTCCAGCTATTTGACCGTCCATCGGACGCGGCTTACTAATTTGATCTTTGATACTTATTATTCATTTATTGTTAAAGTGGAGAGCGAGGACCAGGAAAAGGCCGAGAGCGCTCCGATCACTTTTATTACGATCAAAGATGAAGAGCCGCCGGTAATTACTAAGGTAAATACCGAGTCAACCATATATCCGGGTTCGGAAAACAAGATCCAGACCATTGCCTCCTGGCGTTCGGATGAACCGGCTCAATGCCAGCTGTTTTATCATCAGGGTCTGGTGGTAATTGACGAGCCGCAATCGCTTATCAAGGAAGAGGATTTCGCCGTTAAGCATGTTCAGGTAATCACCAATTTTTTACCTTCCACGGTTTATAAATTCTGGATAGTATGCGATGACGAAGCCGGCAACGCTTCAAGATCAGAGGATTTTACCATGCTTACCCCGACCCAGGAAGAAAGCATTATTGATATTATTATTAAAAACTTTGAATCCACTTTCGGCTGGCTCAAGAAAATGAAGATATAATTTAGATAACAGATAACAGATAACAGAATAATTTTCTGTCGTCTGTTTACTGTCGTCTGTCGTCTGTTAACAATGCCTCAACCAATCGTAAAAATCAAGGATCTGGATATTACTTATAATCTGGGCAAAGAAAACGAGTTCAAAGCGACTCGGGGCGTTAATATGGAAGTGTATCCGGGAGAATTTGTCGCTTTTTTCGGACCGTCAGGCTGCGGCAAATCAACTATTTTTTACAGCATTCTGGGGATACTGGAGCCATCGGCCGGACAGCTTTTGGTTAAGGGTGAAAATCCTTATTCTTTTTCGCCTGAGGAAATGGTAAGGTTCCAAACCAAGATCATCGGCATTGTTTATCAGGCTTTTTATTTGATTACCTCTTTATCGGTAATTGACAACGTTGTTTTGCCGCAAATTTTTCATGGCGTTAATCCTGGCAAACGGCGGCGCTGGGCCAAGCAGGTATTAAAGCGCTTTGGCATGGAGGAGCATGGCGATAAATATCCGGATAATCTTTCCGGCGGACAGTCTCAGCGCGTTTCCGTGGCTCGGGCAATGGTCAATAACCCGAATATTCTTCTAGCTGATGAGCCGACCGGCAACCTGGATTCAACTTCAACCAAGCAGGTAATGGACTCAATGGCGGAAATAAATTCAGTTGACAAGAAAACAGTTATTATGATCACCCATAACGCGGCCCAGCTGTCATATTGCCACCGCGTATTTTATTTACGCGACGGCAAATTGGAGCGGGTTGTGCCGACTCCGGAAAAAAAGCAGATCGCGAAAATTGATAAGCATAAGATACTGGTAACCGAGTTTGACCAGCTTTCCAAGCTCTTTCCCTATGAAGATCCGATCACTCTTAAAGTAAAGAGCCTGGTTAATTACCTGACCCAGGATCTTAATTATTACCAGTTGCAGCGTTTGGAAGATATAATCAAGCTGGTGGTGGAGAGAAAAATAAGCCAAAAAGAATTTAAAAGTCTGATAATGAAAAATTATAACCAGGGCGGCATTGATCTAACGGAAAGCCTGGCCGCGCATATGTCTGAAAAAATTTATAAAATAATCAGGCAATCCGAAGATATTCGCCGTTTTCGCCGCCGTTTTCTTAATTCTAATTTTTTTTCCCGCGAAAACGTGCTAGTCAGAAATCTGGCTAAATTTGTAATGGATGAGTATAAAAAAGAGCTTAGCCTGGTGCAGCGCCGCCAGCTAAAGGATCTGGTTTATAAGCGGATTACCGGCCTTATTTCCCGGCGTGATTTTAAGGATGCGCTCAGGGTTGAACTCCCGGATGGGGGAGTGGGCCTGGGCAAGGTTTGGTCGCGCAAGTTAACCCGTTATTTTGAGAAATTATTAATGCAGGGAACAGATTCCAAAGGACATCATTAGTTTAATGGTTTAATAACAGTTTGAAAATAACAAATTCCAAATAACAAATAAATTCCAAATTCCAATTTTTCAAACATAATAACTGTCTTGACAATTGGTGCTTGTAATTTTGAATTTATTTGGAGTTTGGTGCTTGTTTTTTGGGATTTAATTATTATAATCAATTAAATAGCAGAGAATAAATATATGATGAGATTGGACGACATGTTAAAACTCGCTACCAGGATGTTCAGGACCCGGCCGGCCCGAACCTGGCTGACCATTCTTGGTATTGGAGTCGGCTTCGCGGCTGTCGTGATTCTAGTGGGCCTTGGCTTTGGCTTGCAAGGCGTATTGCTTGAAAAGATCGTGTTTGGCGAAGCAATGCTGTCTTTAAATGTTATTACCCCTCCTTCCCGGGTGGTGGTAATAGAAAATGAACAGCTAGATCAGTTTAAACAGCTGCCAAACGTACAGGATGTGGCATCTTTAGCCAGCTTTACTTCGCTTATTACTTTTGGCGATTTGACTGGGAGTATTATGTTAAATGGCGTGGAGCCAAAGTATTTTCGTTATGCCGGCATGGTTGCCCAGCATGGAGAATTATTTGAGAACGGGCAGGTTGATTACGCGCTGTTATCATCCGCGGTTTTAAAGCTGTTTGACATGGAGCCGGAAGATATTATCGGGCAAAAGGCAAGCTTTAAGGTTTTTCTTCCAATAGATGACGGAGAGGATGAGGTTAGGGAAATTCCTTTAAACAAGGAATACACTATTAAAGGAATTATTGAAGACGATGCTTCAATATTTGCCTATGTTGCCCAGCAAGAGCTTAGTTCCCAGTTTGTAATTCCTTATTATGAAAAGGCCAGAGTCAAGGTAACGGACCGGATTTATCTTGATTCCGCTGAGGCTCAAATTTTGGAACTGGGATTTATTGTAACCGCGCTTTCAAAAACCGTAGAGCAAGCAAATAAGATATTTGCCGGAGTACAGGTTGCCTTAGCTTTGTTTGGCGCGATCGCCCTGATCGTGTCAGCAATCGGCATGTTCAACACCATGACAGTAACGCTCCTGGAGCGGACCAAGGAGATCGGGATCATGCGCACGATCGGCGGCTCGCCGTTAAATATTAAGGTAATGTTTTTGACTGAATCAGTATTAATGGGATTTCTTGGAGGAGTGGTCGGGATCGGGATCGGCGTGGGTGGCGGGCTTACGATCAATTTTATGCTTAATACTCTGGCAACCCGCATGGGTGGCGCTCCAATGGCTCTTTTCCGTTTTCCAATGCCGTTTTTGATCTTTATCGCGGTTTTTTCCGGAGTGATGGGCTATATTACCGGGCTTTTCCCCAGTAAACGCGCCGGAAAACTTAATCCATTAGACGCCATTAGATATAGTTAGGCGCACCTTATTGTCATCCTGAGGAGGAGCGTTAGCGACGACGTGAGGATCTCGCGTCTACTGAAAATTACCATTTTATTGGAAAAAATGAGAAAAAAAATATTTATTTTAGTCTTTTTTATTTTGGTTGCGACAGCAGTGATTTTTTTATTTTGTCTTAAAGATAATATTCAAGAGTCAGCGCCCACAGCCGTGCTTAATCCAGATGATCGCGGATATGTCCGTTTAAGTTTATTTAATACTTTGCCTGACAAGAT
The DNA here is from genome assembly GCA_030636285.1 of Candidatus Falkowiibacteriota bacterium. Next base: position 7,741 of record DAOVXE010000014.1, read on the forward strand.
CAGCCTGCAAATTCCGGAAGATTGGGAGGGTTCGTATCGGGTAAAAGATAATGGAAATTTAGCTAACATATTTTTTATAGATGGTCCGGATGAGTGGGAATTACTTTCATTCAAACAGTTTAGCCAATCTGAATGGGAAAAGAATTTTGATAAAAATTGGCAGAAAATTATGGAAGATAACGGATTAATTATCGCTTATAAATTATCCACAGGAGGGGATATCAGCTCTTATCAGATGTCTAAGTTTAACAATATGCGCGCTGATGTTTCTGGCCTGCTTAAATCCATAAAAATTAGATAAGTTAGTTATTGTTTAATATTAGCAGAAAAATTAATTAAAAATTTTAACAAAAAGATAGATTTCAGTTTAAAAATTAATTAAAATATAATTGTGTGATTTTGACAAGTTGTGTTATAATAGTAATAGATATGTGGAAAGGCTCTGCATAGCTTAAGTTAAATATAAATTCCCCATGGCTCAAAAAATTAAAAGACAGATCAAGAGGTCAATGCCTCTTTTTATCATTTTTTGTTTGTTAACCAGCACGGCTTCTTTGGCGCTGGTTTTTAATTTTGATTTTTCTTTAAGCAATTTGCTAGGCCAGCCAACCGCTCTGGCTCAGCCTTATGGCGATCAGGCCACGACCACGGTAACGGTTATGAACGCCGCTCCGGAGTGGGCCGTATATCCGGCAGAAGTCCCTATTTCCACCTCCACCTCGCCGATTAATGTCGGCTATTCTATATCATTTACCGGAACTGCCAATGATCTTGAGTCTGATAATTATTATTTAGCGATTTGCAGCTCCAGTTCAATAATTGCATCTACAACCGGCGGACCGCCGACTTGCGTGGACAATGCTCTTTGCATTTCTGCCACGACTACTGCCGGTGCGCAGGCAACCTGTGAATATAATAGTGTTATTGATCCCGGCGCGGAAATTCAAGAATGGTACGCTTTTGCCTGTGATGACCACGCTACTGAAGGAGATTGTTCGGCTGTGAGCCAGGGGGCCAATGCCGGTGTGTTGGCTTCGTCTTCCCCGTTCTGGGTCAACCACGCGCCGGTGTTTACCGCGGTCGCTGACGACGGCGGGAAGGATCCGGGCAGCGATTACACGGTTACCGCCACGGTAACGGATAGTGACAGCGTATTGGCCGGTTTGGATGAGTTGACTCTTGATGTCTGCAGCACTGATTCCTGGGCCACCTCAACCGGTTGCACCGCCACTACTTTTTGCACCGCCACCTCTACCTCAGCTGATATCACTTGTGAATGGGCCACGACTACGCCGGCCATAGACGGGAATTGGAATTATTGGGCTTTTGTCAAAGACGAGCACGAAATGCCGGCATCCGGCAATTGGCAGACTGATATTTATGTGGTTAACAATGTCGCTCCCACGGTCAGCAGTGTTGAGATTCATGGCGGCATTGATATTACTCTTAATTTGAAAAACTCGGCAGAGGTGCTGGCTACCGCGACCGCTATTATCGCCGATAATAATACCTGCCATGATATAGATAGCGCGACCAGCACGATCTATTGGTCCGGAGTTGCCGGCCTTCATAATTGTACGGCAGACGATGATCAATGCTATGACATCGCAGAGATTAACTGCGAATATCAGGCTGGTTCCTGCGCCGGTACTTCCACAACCGCCACTTATACTTGCTCCACCACTATCGCTTTCCATGCTATCCCGACTGATGGCGGCGGCGGTGATTATCCTTATGGCAGCACGGACTGGCTGGCCGCCATTCAGGGCATAGATGATGATGGGGCAGTAGGAATCGCCACCACGGTTCCCGGGTCAGCGGTTCATGTGGAAACGCTCCTGGCCCTGGAAGTTCAGGAAACACAAATAAATTTCGGCTCCATCCGCGGCGGTCAGGATTCCGGCACTGATAACGGCACCACTACCATAGAAAATTACGGCAACGCGCCCATAAACAGCACTTTCCAGGGCGACGATCTGTGGCAGGACGCGATTGAATATGTCGGCGCTGATAACCAGCGCTATGGCACGACCACAATTACTTACGCGTCATTGACTTATCAGCTTGCTTCAACCTCGCCTTCGGCGCCGCGCGATTTGGATATTGATAAGCCGACCACGGCCA
>DAOVXE010000194.1 GCA_030636285.1 Candidatus Falkowiibacteriota bacterium
ATGAATTCAAGAAAGATAAAAAAGAAAGAAAAAATCGATAAATTGATTCAAAAAATTGACGTAATGTTAGCCAAGGCTAAAAATTAAAAAGTGTCAACTATGTTCGTGGGCTTGCGCAGCATCGGCCTTATAAGTTTCCAGGTTTAGATGGAGATCAGAAGCTGGGAAATAGATATTTTTTATTTTTAAGTAAAATGTGTTATAATATATTTAATATAAACAAAATTACTTAAGCGGGAAGCTTAAGGATTTTTTGGTATTTATATAATTAGTTGTCATCCTGAGGGCGAAGCCTGAAGGATCCCGTTTTATATCCACGAGATTCTTCGCTCCGCTCAGAATGACATAATAATATTGATGGTAGATTATCATAGTTTAAATATTAGCGCTTGCGTAAAGCAGCTTCATTCTTCATTAAACGGACTGACTGAAAAGCAGGTTGTTGGGCGTTTTGCTCGTTTTGGCAAAAATGAATTGCCAAAAAAGAAATCCTTGTCCGGGATTACGATTTTTATTTCACAATTTAATAACGCGCTTATCTATATTTTGTTGTTTACCGGTGTATTATCTTTTGCAATCGGGGCGATAAATGAGGCCTGGGTAATTTTTGGGGCAGTGGCCATAAACGTGCTGGTTGGATATTTTCAGGAAAATAAGGCCAATAACGCGATCGCGAAATTAAAAGAAATGGTTGAGCATAGCGCTCTGGTATTGCGCGATGGCAAGGATATTATGATAGATAGCGCGGACGTAACAGTCGGTGATATTATTCTTATCAGAGCCGGTAATCGCGTATCGGCTGATGCCCGTTTAATTGATGGAGCGGATTTGCTTGTAGATGAGGCCATGCTTACCGGCGAGTCAATGCCATCGCACAAAAAGATAGATCTAATACCCAGAGGCGCGGCCATGGCTGACCGTGAAAATATGGTATACGCCGGCACCATGGTTGTCAGCGGATTGGGGCGCGCCATGGTTACGGCGATCGGTGAGCATACCGAGATCGGCAAGATCGCCGGAATGGTAAAAGAAACCAAGGAAGAAAAAACACCGTTGCAGCTTCGGTTGGCCAGGTTTAGCCGCTTATTGGCAATGATGTTCGGTATTATTTGCGCGGCAATTGTTATCGCCGGCATAGCGCGCGGCCATGATTTATTTGAGATGCTGCGCGTTGGCGCGGCCGTAGGGGTGGCATCCATTCCGGAAGGCCTGGTCGTGTCAGTCACCTTTATTCTCGCGCTGGGCATGCAGCGGATATTAAAGAAAAAAGCCTTGACCAGGAAGCTGATCGCGGCCGAAACCCTGGGTTCAACCACGGTAATATGTTCTGACAAAACCGGCACTTTAACCGAGGGGAAAATGCACGTTGCCCACATTATAATAGGGGAGCGGGAATACGAGATAAAAACAATGGGCTCCCGTCAGGAAGAGACAGAAGCAAAAACGGCAAGTTTGGCCTTGCAGGCCGGGATGATGTGCAATGACGCGATCATAGAAAATCCACAGGATGAGCTGGGCAGCTGGCGTTTTATCGGTACGCCGACAGAAATCGCGCTTTTATCAGCGGCTGTTCAATCCGGTTTGGACAGGGACAAACTGCTGGAAACAGAGCCGCGAGTTGACGAGCTGCCTTTTAACAGCGAACGCAAGTACATGCTTAGCCTGCACAGCCTGGGACGCCGGCATTATAAATTATACGAAAAAGGCGCGCCTGAGAAATTACTGGACAGGGCGGTTAAATATTATCATTTAGGAAAAGAGCATAAACTTAACCAGGCCGGATTAGCGCGGTTAAAAAAAACTTATGAAGCTTTAACCGGCAGCGGTTTGCGAGTTATCGGTCTGGCAACCAGAGAGATCAAAAGAAGCGTTGATGAGGGAGAGTTTGTCCGCGGAGAGATAGAATGGGAAGATGTTAACCGGGAATTAACCTTTATCGGCTTTATAGCCATTAAGGATCCTTTGCGGCCAGAAGCTAAAGAAACAATTGCAATTGCCAAGTCTGCCGGTATTCGTACGGTTTTAATTACCGGTGATCATCAGCTTACCGCCAAAGCGATCGCCAAAGAAGTGGGCCTGCCGACTGAGTCTGAAAATATAATTATAGGCAGTGATTTGGAAAATGTCAGTGATGAGGATTTGGTAAAATTGGTGAAAAAAATTGATATTTACGCCCGGGTAAGCCCGCATCATAAATTGCGGATCGTTAAGGCTTTACAAAAGAGAGGCGAGGTAGTGGCCATGACCGGCGATGGGATAAACGATTCGCCGGCGTTAAAAGCCGCTGATATCGGCATTTCTCTGGGAACCGGCACAGACATTGCCAAGGAAACATCAGATATTGTCCTTTTGGATAATAATTTTAAAACTATTGTTTCAGCGATAAAACAAGGCCGGGTGATATTTAAAAATATCCGCAAGGTTATTACATACCTTATATCTGATAGCTTATCCGAAATAACCTTGATAGTCGGTTCAATTTTGCTTAATACGCCTTTGGCCATATTGCCGGC
>DAOVXE010000096.1 GCA_030636285.1 Candidatus Falkowiibacteriota bacterium
ATTTTTCGCATTATTTTTTCAAATCAATTACATCGTCTTTATTTTGAATATTTTTTGGAATTACTCTTTTTTTATTTACTGGTTTTTGCGGTATAGTACGCGTTGTCTGTCGCGCGCTGCGCGCCATATCCCGCGTACTTCTTATCGCTCTTCTTATGTAAGAACGGATAATTACAACTATTAAAAATATAATAAATAATACTGCGCTTGAAAAAATAATCAAAGGCTTGATAAAAATCACCCAAAAATATATTGTTTGATATATGGTCTGCTTTTCATTCTGGCCGTAAGTTAAAATCAATTCCGCGCGATAACGCCCCATATCCAACAAACTTTTGCCGCTCTCCCATTCAAAATTCCACTTACGGATATTTTTCGGCAAAACATTGCCAAAATCAGTATCATGATTAATTAATATTTTATCTTGAAGTTCGTCAAACTGATTATAAATTTTAATATCCCCCCTAGGCTGCAAATGAATATTGCCTAAATTTTCAAAACGCACAATAAAATCAATCTTTTCGTCCTGATAAAACTTTTTGTCAGAGCTAAATTCTCTGATGATGCCCCGTTCTTCCGCATCGCCTTTAACATTTAATAAAATCAAAGACGTTAAAAGAGAAGAAATTTTTATTGAAGAGCCTCTAATATCATCATGCGGAGGCGCTGAGCCTGCCAAAAGAGCCGCGTAATGCCCGCCCGGAGAAGCGTCCTCAGGCACATCAATTATAAACGGTATTTCCTGGCTGCCAAATGGAGGCAGAGTAAATTCTTTTTTTTCAAGTACTATCCATTGGCTGAAAAAAGGCAAACTTCCATCAGCATTTTTTTTCTTTGCTTGCAAAAATTCAACCTCGCCTGATTCGTCTCCGCCTTGAAAATCCAAAGCCTGAACATAAATATCAATTTCTTTCGGATTATTATTAATAATTTTAATTGAACTTTTCCAAATATCGCCTGGGGCTATGCTGTTTTTTATCAAAGGCGGCGTTATGGAAAAAGCTATCGCTCCGCTTTCTTGCGCCTTAGCCAGACAAGCAAAAAAATTACTGAAAATAAATACTAAGATACAAAGTGTCCCTTGGGTGAATAAATAAAATTTTTTCATAACTTATCATTTTTTAAGTCCAAAACACCGTCTTCTTGAATTGGCTTATGCTTATACGCGTGATGGCGAGCGCTATATGTTTTTCTAAATAAATATATTACCAAAAACGCTGTTATTAAAAACAATCCGCCGACAAAAAACAAAACAAACGGTATTGGCAAAATCCAAAAATAAACCGTGTCAGCCAAATCGCGCCTGTCTTTTTCTCCATATTCCAATTCCAGCTTAGCTTTGAATTTGCCGATTCCTTTTTTTGCGTTCCAATCCAGATATATTTTTTTTTGCTCGCCGGCTTCAATACTCTCGCTCATCTCGTTAAATTTCAAGCTATCCAAATACTGCTCACGGCGATTATAAATAAGTACTTGCCCCTCGGGTTTAAGCGCGATATTGCCAATATTTTTTAATTCAACCGAAAATTTTATGGGCCAGGTAAAATATGTTTTTGCCAAAGCGCTAAAATTAATTAGCTGGATTTTTTCAACGGTTTCATCTTCAATCTCCACATTAACCATTATCTGCGGAACATTTTCCTTGTCTATTTTTGCTTCAGCTAAGGGACGATTTGAAGCGCTGGGAAAAAAAATAATCGCGTAGCGCTTGCCGGGCACGGCTGATTGATTAATTTCAATTGAAAAAGGCACTTCCATCTCTTCACCCGGCATAATTTGAGTCGCGGCGCGCTTAATCCTAATCCAGCGCGCCAAAGAAATTGTTTTATCAAGGCTGGAAGGATTAAGAAATTCTTGCTTGCCTTCGCTCATTGATAAATCATTAACCGTAGGATAAATACTAACTTTATGTTCTGTATTATTTTTTATTTTAATAATTCTTTCAATTATTTCAGATGCCTTGGCTTTTTCGTCAATAATCAAAGGGCTGATTTCCAATCCGCCATCTGCTCTGGCTTGCTCAAAAACTGCCGCAAAAAATAGTGAAAAAATAAATAATATAATTAATAATTTACGCATAAATATTCTAATTTGATATTATACAAATCTTATTTAGTTTAGCAAATTAATCAATGTAAGTATTTTTACTTTTTTCTTCGGTTCTTTAACATCCGCGGCTAATTCATGCAGCCATTCTTCAAAATCGGTATAAGAAGGGTTAATTAATATTCAATCGCCCCAATATCCCAACTGCCATCGGTTTGAGATGATAGCGTAAAATTACGTATTTAATAATTAACCCACTAGATAGTCGATGCAAATCCAATTTGAGATATAATCAATCAGCGTCTTACTCCGCTCTAATTACTTCAACTAAATGAAATATTTCATCTTTTGTGTCATTATTAAAAAGAATTATATCTGAATTGTTCTCTCCTCTATCTCCAAAATAAGCATCATTTACATTAATTATTTTTTCTTTCCATATACCTGTGTTTGTATTTGTCTGAGTATAGGCTATTTTTTGTGAATTAAGTTTTGAATCATATTTTAGCTGCCAACTACCAAAACCTTGATCGAAATATATAACTTTAATAGTTACATTGTAGTCCCCATCTAAAGGTGAGCCTCCGAAAAACTTATTATCAATATTTAAAAATATAGCATTCTTTCCTTCAGCGCTATTAAAACCTCTGGCGTATCTACCATAGGGTTGATTCTTGGAGCCAATACGAAAGTAGCTTTGACTTGTTTGATTTGAATTATACTGAGTCAAATATTTACCATAATTTCCACGATAAACATTATAGTTAACGTCATTCAAAGCCAATAATTCCATATCATAGCCCAAGGGGCCCAAATAAGGTCTATCCATCAAAGACTGAGTCCAATCACCCTGCACCGCTCCATATGCAGAAAAATCTGCGAGTATATTTTCATATCTAGATTTATTTTTTCCATAGTCCAGCACGCCATAAACCCCTTCAGGAAACCTAGCTGTATCCCTAACATCTAAATCGTCACGAAATGCAATCCAAGCGCTTTTTGCCGTTTTAGGATCTTTATAGCCCATATGATCATCTAAAAAATTAAAAGCGTCAATAAACTCCTCATTATAATCTTCAACAATCCACGACCAATTCATAAACATATCAAAACCAATATTTGTCGACCATAGTGCCTGCCAATAATAATTCCAAACGCTAGCTTCTGACCACCATTTATCTAAACCATAAACATAATGATTTTCTGAGGCGTATGTATATTCTCCACGACACCGTTTAAAGCTACCGTCAGATAATGGCGTACTACAATCATCTAACTTCCATGTATAGTCAGGAATCATTTCATTTTTAGCGCTATAGCCCTGATTTATACTTGCTGCCTTTAAATAAAAGTCTCCGAACCCATTTGCATCAGCCCAATTACTTAAATCATCATCATAAGTATTTATCAAAAGCCTTATTTCAGTATCTTCGTATTTACTCTTATACAAAAGATGAACATCTTGCGTCCATTTTTCCCAATCTGAATCACTTATCATATACTCGTCCTGACCGTCCAAGAGCCCTAAGTAAGGATGATTATCACCACTTGATCCGGCAGCAACTTGTATAGCAATAATCTTTTCCCTTGTTGCCAAAGGATAGGCGGCAATGTGATTAGCCACGGTCGATATATAATCTTTATATAAAGGCAAATAATCCGGATCTAGGTAATAAGGATAAATTTTACCATAAGCCCCCTCGACTGATGGCACACCCTCGCCATACACCCAAGAAGGGGTTACTTCTCCATGATAAAACATTAAAATAATATGAAGACCATTGTTAATCGCTGTCTGTATTTGACTATCCATTGTCGAAAAATTAAAATTATCATTGGAAGTTTCAATATCTTTCCATCTAAAACCAAGCAGGTGCCCCTTATGCCATTTCCGTGTGGTATTATCAAAGGTATAACCATTCCCCCATATAGTCCAGACACCAACCCAGTCTGGGCGACCAACTTCTGTCGGAACATCCCCACCGATCACCACAACCTTCTTCGCCCCAGGCTCATAGCCGATATTATCAGCATTATCAACAACATGCATTCCATACCAATATGTTCCGGCGTTTGAAATGCTGTTTGTGAAATTGCCTGTTGCGGATGTTCCTGAAACTGTTTTTGTTACTATTTTTGTCCAGTTGCTTGCGTTTGGAACTCCGCCTGAGTCTGTTGTTCTCCAGAGTTCTACTCTGTTTAGAGAAATTTCG
>DAOVXE010000110.1 GCA_030636285.1 Candidatus Falkowiibacteriota bacterium
AAAGACAAATGAATTCAAGAAAGATAAAAAAGAAAGAAAAAATCGATAAATTGATTCAAAAAATTGACGTAATGTTAGCCAAGGCTAAAAATTAAAAAGTGTCAACTATGTTCGTGGGCTTGCGCATCTAATCAACAAATTTGACTAATATTAGGTATATTTAACATAAAAATTACTAATATTAGGTATATTTGTAAATTTGTAAAAAGATTTGTTGATTTGTGGGGGTTAGCGGTAATACACTGAATCGCCATAACGGACGTCAATATAAGTTTTATTAACAAAATTATCTTTTAACTTTTCATTCTTGATAACCAGGAGTTTATTTATTTGCTTGTCAATATCATTTTCAATGTTAATATAAACCTGTGGACCGGCCAGGATGCCAACTTTAATTGTATTTATTTCTTTGTCTATTATATACCTTTCTATTTTCAGTTCTTCGGAATGATCCTTAAATATACTAAACAGGATAAAAACAGCTTCTAAATATTTCGCATTGATTTGTGTTTGGTCATTATATATTCTATCATCTGACAAATTTAATATAATAGGATAATCCCGTTCATTTACTTCCAGGAGATTTGCCTCAGTTATTATATGTCCATGCTTGTCAGCATAGAAAAAATTATTATTTTCTTCAAGAATAAACGCGTACTCCTTTTCCCGGTAATCAATAATCAGGCTATTTGGCAATTTTCTTTTTATTGTCAGGCTGTTAAGAGCGTATTTGCGGTTAAGAGTTTGGGTTAATCTGCTTGCGCTAAAAAGAAAAATATTGCGCTGAGGTATAATTGCCAGGATATTATCCTTGATTTGCTGCCGCGCATGATCTTCTATTGTTTGATTTTCAATTTGTCCGGTCCCGGTAACAATAATTTCGCGAATATCAAAATAATGCGAATAAATTAAAAATAATGCCATCGCGGCCAAAAGGATAAGAGTTAAAAGGCTTATCATTTTTACGCGCCGTGAAATATTTGCACTGGGCAGAGATAAGCTGCTTTTAGCGGATTTTTGGAAAAAAGGATTTTGATAATTTTTAGTGGAATATCTAAGCTTGCCCTTGATCTTGATAGAGCTTTTAGATCTTTGTTTATTATTTGACAACATAATTTTTTATTATCCGGCCGACAAGAAAAGCCATTATATGATGTTTGCCAAATCTGTTAATACGCACTGATTCAATCTTATTTTTAAAGTGGAAAGAAAATTTTTGGCCTGTGTTGATCGGCTTTATGTCTCTGGCCCGGTAATCAGCCGGATTTTTTATAGCGAAAGTAATTACCCGGCATTTAGCCCTCTCGCTTAACGCAACTAACCTGGCGTTGTCATTATTAGTTATTAACAATCCGGAAGCGGGCATCCTGGAGATTAAATATTCATATTCCCCTACCAGTTCGTTCATGTCGGAAAAACTCTCTAAATAGCGCTGGGTAATATCGGTAATGATCGTAATTTTCGGCTTCACGATTGATAACAGATATTTCATATCACCCGGGTTTGAAGTGCCTAAACCAAGCACCAAATAATCGGGAAATTTGCGCGTAAAAATTCTTTTGGGAGCCGCGATAATTATTGGCAGCCAGTCAGTAAAAGAATTATAGCCGCTGGCTTGTGCCAGGATTGCCAAGGGCAGGCCGATCTCGGTATTAAAGTTTTTAGGATTTGCCCCTGCATTTAACCCAAGATCTTCAAGTGTTTTTTTTATCGCTTCTTTGGCAAAGGGCTTGTTTATGCTTCCGGCAATAGCAATAATGGTCGGTTGATGGATTAAAAGAACTAACTTGGTTATATATTTTAAATATATTCTTAATATATATTTGAAAATAGTTTTCATAATCCTTGCGAAATTTTAAAATAATTTTCTATTCTATCCATTGCTTCGTTAATGTCTTCCTCACTGCGGCCGAAATTGATCCGGATATGGCCTTCACCATTAGGGCCAAAGGCAATGCCCGGCACAACCGCGACCTGCGCGGATTTTAACAGATCTAAAGCAAATTTCCATGAATCAACTTCACCCCCTCTCATTGCGAAGGAGAGGGGGTTGGGGGGTGAGGTAAGCCTTGGAAATACAAAATAAGCGCCTTGCGGTTTAGTGTAGCTAAAATATTGGCTTAATTTATCCAGGCGCGCGCATACCAGATCGCGGCGCTTTTTATACTCTATGCTGAATTTTTTAACGTCTTTTTCCCCCATTTCCAGCGCGCCCAGAGCGCCGTACTGTGATATTACCGGGGCGCAAGTAACCAAAGAATCATGCACTTTTAGAATTTCCCTGGCAATACCGGCATCGGTATGCAAATAGGCCACTCGCCAGCCGGTCATAGCGTATGCTTTTGAAAAGCTAAAAAGCCTGATAACGCGTTTCCGCAATTCCGGGATCTCGGCCAAGGAAAATATTTTTTGGTTGTCAAAAACAAAATCCTTGTAAACATCATCGGTAATTAAATATAGATCATGTTTCTTTGCCAGCTCGGCCAGTTTAAGAAGCTGATCTTTATTATAAATAGTACCGGTCGGATTATTCGGGTTGCAGTAAAAAATCGCTTTGGTATTATTCGTTATTGCCTGTTCAAATTTTTCCAGTTCAAAAGACCAGCCCTTTTCTTCGTTAAGCGGTACATAAACCGGTTTGCAGCCGGCCAGACACAAAACCTCACGGTATGATGTATAGGTCGGTTCCGGAATTATCACTTCGTCGCCTGGCGCGGTAATAGCCATGATTGTTGCCGTAATGCCTTCAATTGACCCTGCTGTTACTATAATCTCGTTTTTCCAGTCATAATACATGTTTTCTTCTGCCAGACTAACCTCAATCAGTTCGCGAAGTTCGGGCAGGCCCGATACCAGTGAATATTTCGCAACCACTCCCCTCTTAAGCGCTTGTTCTACCCGGCGCTTAATGCAGCCTGGCGTATCAAAGCTGGGTATGCCTTGAGCCAAAGAAATCACATCAGGGTACTTGCTGGCCTCCAGTTCTATTTGTTTAATTATGGAAAGACGTAGATTTTTAGTGCGTTTAAACATTATATCCAATTAATCTATCCAAAAATTCTCCAAACTCCATGCCTGCCGCTTTAGCGGCTTGAGGCGCCAGACTGGTAGCGGTCATTCCCGGAATAGTATTAATTTCCAAAAAATAAAATTTGTTTTCTTTTTCCGTCCAAATAAAATCAGCCCGAGCCAGGTCTTTGCAGCCAATCGCATTAAAAGCTCTAACCGCCTGGTCCTGTATTTCAATACGCACTTTATCAGGGATTTTAGCAGGGCAAATCTCTTCACTGCCGCCAGCTTCATATTTTGCTTTATAGTCAAACCATTTTGATATTTTGGGCTTTATTTCTATTACCGGCAAAGCCTGTCCCCCGCCCTCTTTGCCCATTACCGCGACTGTTAATTCACGTCCCTGGATAAATTGTTCTAACATTAACGATTTATTATGCTTAAATCCTAATTTTATCGCTTCTTTAAACTCTTTATTATCCTTGGCTATACTGATGCCGACTGATGAGCCTAATTCTATTGGCTTCACTACCAGAGGCAAGCCGATCTCTTGATTAATAATATCCAGATTAAACTTTTCATTCTTATTGATCACCGCGTAGGAACAAGTATTAATCATGGCTGCTTCAGCAATAATTTTGGTCTTTACTTTGTGCATTGCCAGGGCGCTGGCCAGACAGCCGGAAAAGACATACGGCACATTAAGCATATCCAGCATGCCCTGAAGCCGGCCGTCTTCGCCAAAGGGCCCGTGAAGAGCCGGAAAAACCAGATCTATTTTCTTATCCCCAATATCATCTATAAGCTTTTTAAGATCAGTTTTTGGATCATATTTGGTTACGGCGTATTTACTTTTATCCAGAGCGTCATAAATAACAGAGCCTGTATTAAGCGACACTTCCCGTTCGCCGGATATGCCACCA
>DAOVXE010000089.1 GCA_030636285.1 Candidatus Falkowiibacteriota bacterium
AGAAATGTGATTGAGGCGGAAATAAGAAAACGAGGGGGTGTAGACAAATAAATAAAAATAGTATATTATAAAATCAATAAATGAAAGTGAAATATAAAAAGTAAAAATACTAAAATTAGCTAAAAGTTCGCTAAATTGTAATCAGGGGAAATAAAAAATATAAAGGGCGGGATAAAATTCAAGTTAGGCTCAAAGGGCACTAACAGTAGTCGGGAATATTCAAATTCCTTGACTGTAAAATAAAATATATGACTAAAACAGAAAAAAGCATTAACCAGGATGTTGATGACCTGGAAATAGAAATTAGTGAAGAAACAAAATTATTAAAGAATAAAGCTAATGATGAAGGAATTATCATTAGCAATTCCAAATTAGCGCTGATCCGTTCTCTGCTTTTGAATATTAAGGAAAGCAATGAAAAAATATTGGATTTATTTTCCGGAACGATTTCCGCGGAAGATGAAGCGCGCATAGGCATTGGACAAATCATTGATCCTGGTGACACGGCCAGCATAAGCCCTAAGAGCGATGAGGCCGGCGAGAGCCGGGTAATTGAAGGCGTGTTTGACGGCGAGAATATGATCGGTCCGGACGGAAAGCAATATAGCATACCGGCAAATTACGCTTCTAAATCCAAGCTGGTAGAAGGCGATATACTTAAATTGACGATTACCGGCGCCGGAACATTTGTTTATAAGCAGATCGGTCCGATTGAAAGGAAGAGAGTGGTGGGCGTATTGGAACAAGGCAGCGGAGGAAATTATACAGTAGTTTCCGAAGACAAGAAATGGCGCGTTCTTACGGCTAGCGCCACCTACTTTAAGGGCCAGGACGGGGACGAGGTAGTAATCCTTCTTCCTAAAACCGGCGAAAGTAAATGGGCGGCGGTTGAGAATATCGTAAAGCAAGTTAACTAATCCCACGAAATTACGAATCTGCTTACAAATTTACGAATTCGTTATAAAATATTTAATTGTATATTTGTAAATTTGTAATTAATTCGTTGATTCGCGGGTATAAACAGAACCCTGCTAAAGTAGCAGGCTTTTAAATTATGGCTACATTATATAGAAAATATAGGCCAGGCAACTGGGAAGAGGTGGTGAATCAAAATCACATTAAAATTACCTTGACCCAGGAGATAGCCGGCAACAAAACCGCCCATGCTTATCTTTTTAGCGGGCCTCGGGGAGTAGGCAAGACTACGATTGCCCGGGTTTTAGCTAAGTCAGTAAATTGTGAAAAGCTCCAAAGCGGTAAATACGAGCCTTGCGGCAAATGCGCGCGCTGTGAGGAAATATTAGCCGGTCGCAGCCTGGATATTATAGAGATAGACGCGGCCTCGCATACCGGCGTTGACAATGTCCGGGAAAATATTATCGCTGCCGCCCGAGTGGCATCTAGCCGGGCAAAGTATAAAGTATTTATTATTGATGAAATACATATGCTTTCCATCTCGGCTTTTAACGCTCTTTTGAAAACTCTGGAAGAGCCGCCTCAAAATGTTATTTTTATCCTCTGCACCACTGAAGTCCATAAGATTCCGGCCACTATTATTTCCCGCTGTGAACGTTTTGATTTTAAGCGTATTTCCGTTTCGGATCAGGTTAAAAAATTAAGCTATATAATAAGAAAAGAAAATATCAAAATTAGTAAAGAAATTCTTGAGTCAGTGGCGCGCCACTCAGAAGGGCATATGCGGGACGCGGAAAGCCTTTTGGGGCAGATCATCGCGATCGGGGGCAAGGAAATAAGCCTTGAAGAAGCTGATTTGGTAATTCCGCGAAGCGATATTAAAGAAGCGATTAACTTGTTAAAGCTGCTCCAGAAAAAGGATGCCGGCGCGGCCATAGAGCTGGTTAATAAAGTTATTGATGAAGGAGTGGATTTGAGACGCTTTGTGGATGACAGTATTGAGCTGATAAGAAAAGTAATGATCATAAAAATTAATCCCTCCCTGGCCGATAAGCTTGGGTTGGAAATGGGGGAAAGCATGGAAATGGAAGTGAATAAAATAGTTGCTATTCTTGAGCTTAAGCAAATATTGGATTTTATTGAGGCTTTGGGAGAAGCCCGGAATAAAATAAACACCAGTTTTATATCACAATTACCGATAGAGATCGCGATTGCTAAAGTTTGTTCTTCTGTCCGCGCCGGCTCTCCTGCCAGCCCGGTCCCGCCGCCGCCTTTGGTTAGTAATCCAGCGCCTTTGGTTAATAATTCAACACCTCCCATGGCTAGCCAGGCAAGAGTCGCTAATCCGACCCCGACTTCGGTTAGTAATCAGTCAAGCAATGTAAATATAGACTCTAAAACAATAATCGCCAAATGGCACGAGGTTTTGGCAAAAGTTAAACAGCACAATCATTCGCTTTCATTTATTCTGCGAGTTTGCGAGCCGCGCGATGTTAATGCCGGACGGATATGCCTGGCTTTTAAATATAAATTCCATAAAGAAAGGATTAGTGAAAATAAAATCAAGATTTTGGTTGAAGGAGTGCTAAAAGACGTTTATGGCCAGAATTTATTTATTGACGCGATAGTTGATGAAAATATTAAAGCCAAGGGTAATGGCGTTAACCAAACTCAAGCCGCGGCATCACTGCCGCCTAAATCAGTTGATCAACCGGCCACGCCGACACTCCAAAACGGCGGGCAAGCCCTCCAAAACGGCGGGCAAGCAGGCAGTTTGGAGGTAAAGCAGGAAGGCAGCGCGGATTCATCTCATACTAACCTGCCTGCCGGCGAGGCAGGAGCTGCGGATGGCAAGAATAACGCTATAGATAATTTATTAAAGACTTTTGGCGGGAAAGTAGTGAAATAATATATTCGGGGATCGTCTAGTGGTAGGACTCCAGGTTCTGGTCCTGGCAACCATGGTTCGAGTCCATGTCCCCGAGCACAGTAGGATGAGCAGGCGCGAAGGCGCCTGTTCTTTTGTAATCTTCGGTCTGTTTCAAAAGTTCGGAAGTGGCGTTAAGTTTGGGCATCCATTCGGAAAGGAGCTGGTAAGCCGGTTTAAACTCATAGGACAGCTCCTTGTCTTTTAATTTCATATCTGTAAAGAACTTCGTCAAAAGCGTTCGCTTGTCGTCAGGGGACGCTTTTTGGCTGTTGTAGAGCCGCTCTGCATTGAAAGCGAGGTCGTGAATTTCCATGCCAATCTCATAATAATTTTGAACATTATTTTCCATCTTGTTTAGCTGGCGCAGAGTTTCTTTTTTCTGATCAGAAAATTCTTTGAACTTTTTTTGATAATATTCTTCGTTTATTACTTCGTCCAGTTTGTCTATATAAATTTTATCAAGCCGGTTTTCAAAGGTTTTTAGAGCATTATTCAGGCTTTCCCGGGTAGTACTGGTATAATCAGTTTTGCTTTTATTGCTTTCTTTTAAAGCCTTGTTTACCCAGTCAAGCACTTTTTGGCTGTTTGGTTTAATTTTTTCTATGCTTTCAAATATAGTTTCTTCAATTCTATCTTCCCGGATATAGCCTTTCTGGTTGCAAGGCTTATAGTTTTTACATCGGCCATAATGGCGCCCCTTTTGCGTTTCCCAGGTTATAAGACAGCCGCACTCCGCGCAACGGATCAGGCCCTTGAAAGTATGGTTATGTATTTTGAATTGTTTGCCTTTGATTTTTCTTTTTAATTTTCTTTGTACTTCGTAATATAAACTTTCATCAATTATTCGCTCCTGCTTGCCCGGATATTCCTTGCCGTTCCAAGTGATTATACCGATATAAAAAGTATCGGATAATATTTTGTGTATAGTGTTGTGGCCGACTTTGTTGCCGTTTTTGCTTCGCAGGCCTTGTTTGTGCATTTCGCTGGCAATTCTTTTGATTGTGTAATTGCCGGATTTATAAAGTTTAAAAATCTTTTTTACATAATTGGCGTATGGTTTATTAATTATTTGTGTCTTGTGTCCTTGCTCTCCGATTGTTTTATAGCCAAACTTATATCCGCTTGGCAGCCAGCCGGCCTCAATCTTTGCTTTTTGCCCTTTCTTAACTTCTTCGCTCAAATTGTTTGTGTAGAAGCGGGCAATGGCCACTTTCATATCCCAGACCAGATTTTCATGAGCGCGCGTATTTCTGCTAACAACAAAATTTTCTTTTACAAAATGGACTTGTCTTTTTTCGTCAGCCATAACCCAGTCGCTTATCACCGCACCGTCTTTCAAATTTCGAGTTAGCCGGTCAATCTTTTCACAAAGAATAATATTGTTTTTCTTTTTCTTAATATAACTTAGCATTTCATTGAAAGTCTTTCTGATCTGTTTACCACTGGCCGATTCGGTAATTTTGAAAACCTTAACAATTTTCAATGTGTTTTTATTCGCATATCCGGTCAAAAGTTTTTCCTGCGCCTCCAAAGAATAACCCCGGTCTTCCTGCTCTTTGGAAGACAC
>DAOVXE010000123.1 GCA_030636285.1 Candidatus Falkowiibacteriota bacterium
CATGGAACAGGATTTAACCATTATTCCGGTGATCAATAAAATTGATCTGCCGGCCGCGGACAAAGAAAAGACCAAACAAGAGATTTTAAAGCTGCTTGGCTGCAAGGAAGATGAAATAATTTGCGCCAGCGGAAAAACCGGACAAGGCGTTGATGAAATATTAGAAGAAATTGTTAAACGCGTCCCGGCGCCCGCAATGGTAGGGACGCATTGCAATGCGTCCCTACCATTGCGGGCCTTGATTTTTGATTCCAACTATGACGAATACAAAGGCGTAGTGGCTTATGTACGGATAGTTGACGGACAGGTAAAGAAAAACGAAAAAATTAAATTAATGGAAAGCCGGGCCGAGAGCGATGCTTTGGATGTTGGTATATTTAAACCGGATTATAAATCAACCAAGGTTTTGGATACGGGCCAGATCGGATATATAATAACCGGCTTTAAGAATGTCAGTGAATGCCGGGTTGGCGATACCGTAACGATCCAGAAAGCCTCGGGTGAACTGGAACCGCTTCAGGGCTACAAAGAAGTAAAACCAATGGTATATGCCGGCGTATTTCCAAAAGAAGGAAATGAATATCAGGAATTGCGCGAGGCAATAGAAAAGCTTAAGCTGAATGACGCGGCCCTGGCCTACGAGCCGGAGCAGTCCCAGGCTTTGGGCTTTGGTTTTCGCTGCGGATTTTTAGGCATTCTTCATCTGGAAATTTTTCAGGAACGATTAAGGCGGGAATACGGGATAGAGCTTATTGTTACTTTGCCCAGCGTCGCTTACAAGGTGGCAAAAACAGATGGAGAAAAATTTATCATGCGTACGCCCCAGCAGTTCCCGCTACGCGAAACCATAGAGCATATTGAGGAGCCCTGGGTAAAGCTGGATGTTATCACCCCTAAGGATTATGTTGGAAATGTGATGAGCCTGGTTCAGGATAAGCGGGGAATATACAAAAATACCGAATATATTAATGAAACCAGAGCGATTTTACATTACGAAATACCTTTAGCCGCGATTTTAACTGATTTTTATGATAAAATAAAAGGGGTCAGCTCTGGCTATGCTTCAATTAATTATGAATTTTTAAATTATAAGGAAGCGAAAGTGGTAAAAATGGATATTCTGGTGGCCGAAGAATCAGTTGAAGCTTTGGCGACTATAGTTTATGAAGATGAAGCTTTTCGCCGCGGAAAAGAGATCGTCGGGATTTTGCGCGATAATTTGCCTAAACAAATGTTTGTTATCAAATTGCAGGCATCTGTCGGCAACAAGGTGGTTGCCGGTGAACGGCTTTCGGCCATGCGAAAAGATGTTACAGCCAAGCTATACGGCGGCGATGTCAGCCGGAAACGAAAGCTTTTGGAAAAACAAAAAAAGGGCAAGAAAAAAATGATGGCAACCGGCAAAGGCAGTGTGGACATCCCCAGTGATACCTTTATTAAAATATTAAAAAAATAAATATGAAGAAGAAAACTATAACCAGGATCGTTTGGATATTTTTATCCGGTATGATCATATTCACTATGGTTCTGTGGACCATTGGTGCTGCTTTTATTTAGATTACGAATTTGTATTAATTTATAATTCATGTTACGCGTTTATCGCGTAAACAAAGTTATAATTAATGTAATTTAAACAAAAACGAGGATAAAAACAAGTTTTATCTTAGCATTTTTGTTTAAATTACATTTATTATAACTTTTTCTAAGGCGCGTAAGATGAGTTTATAATTTGTAACTATGGAAAAAAAATGGGGAATCAAGGAAAAATTTCCTGATGATTTTAAAATTAAAAATAAAAATTATCATGATATAATTTGGCAATTGCTTTGGAGCCGGGGAATTAAAGAGCCAGAAGACCAGGAGAGATTTTTTAAGCCTGATCTTGAGAGAGATTTAATTGATCCATTTTGTTTTTCGCAAATGGAAAAGGCGGTAGAGATAATAATCTCTCACATAAAAAATCAAAACAAGATCACTATTTACGGCGATTATGACGCGGATGGAGTAACCTCCAGCGCTTTAATGATGGAAATTTTACAGATTTTGCGGGCCGAAGTTGATATTTATATTCCGCATCGGGTTACTGAGGGTTATGGGCTTAATATGCTGGCAGTGGAAAAAATAGCCGAATCCGGCACAAAGCTGATAATCACGGTTGACAATGGCATGCGCGGCAAAGAAGAAGTTGAGCGCGCCAAAGAGCTGGGAATGGAAGTAATAATAACGGACCACCACCCGGCGCCGGCAAGCAAAGAGGAATGGCCGGATTGTCCGGTGATTGACCCGGTAATACCGGGCGAGGATTATCCGGACAAAACTCTAGCCGGCGTGGGCGTGGCCTTTAAGCTGGCCGCTGCCATTATTCGCCGGTCCAAGCTTAGTGAACATGATAAGAAAAAATTGGAAACCAGACTGCTTGATCTAGTGGCGATCGGCACGGTGGCCGATTGCGTAAGCCTGCTGGGGGAGAATAGAGTATTGGTTAAATTCGGATTGGAAACGCTGAATAACACCAAACGCTTAGGTTTAAAAGAGCTAATATCGGCAGCCGGTTTGAATAAAAACAGGATACTGGATACCTGGAATATCGGATTTCAGATCGCTCCGCGGCTTAATGCCGCCGGGCGCATGGGCCGGGCCAATACGGCTTATGAGCTACTGGCGGCTCGCAACGCTGAAGAGGCTAAAATTTTGGCCAATAGATTAAACCAGAGGAATATTGAAAGACAGCAAATAACCGAGGACATTTTCAGCGAGGTTGAGAAGCAGATTGATTCAAGCGGCAAAGACAAAATAATTATCGGAATTTGCCCGGATAATAAAAGCAACAATAAGGATAACTGGAACGAGGGAGTGGTCGGTCTGGTCGCCGGCCGGATAGCAAGCAAGTATAATTTGCCAACTCTGGTAATTACCAAAGCTGAAACCGGCTTCAAGGGGTCAGGCCGCAGCGTGGCGGATTTTAATTTGATCGCCGCGGTTGAGAAATGCGCTGATCTTTTAACCAAGTATGGCGGACACCCGGCCGCTTGCGGTTTTAGCCTGGACGCGAAGAACCTTGAGGAATTTAAAAATAAAATAACTTCAATTAGTAATAAAGTCTTGGGTGGCATTGACTTATCACCGCGGGTTGAGATTGAGGCTGAGTTGGCCCTTGGCGACTTGAACGACTGCTTAGCCGAACAGATAAATAATTTCGCGCCGTTCGGCCAGAATAATAGCCGTCCGCATTTTGTCAGCGAACAGGTAAGCATTATGGACATTATGCATATGGGCATGGAGGGTCAGCACTTGAAGCTTCGCGTAAAAGACGAGAACTCCGCAGTATTTACCGCCCTTGGCTTTGGCCAGGCAGAAAAATGGGCGCATTTAACAGTGGGCCACGTAATTAAAATCGTTTATTATCTTGAGTTTAATGAATTTAATGGTAAGCGAGAATTACAACTTAAAATTATTGATATTAAGAATTAGATAACTCATGTTACGCGCTTATCACGTGAAAAAAGTTATAATAAATATAATTTAAACAAAAACGAGAATAAGAACAAGTTTTATCTTAGCATTTTTGTTTAAATTATATTTATTATAACTTTTTCTAAGG
>DAOVXE010000030.1 GCA_030636285.1 Candidatus Falkowiibacteriota bacterium
ATTCCGAGAATAAAAAGGCGGACAACTAAAATAGCAAAACTAAGCATATAAAAAAAGTTAGGCTGGGTTTTAAAACCCAGCCTAACTTTTTTTATATGCTTAGTTTTGCTATTTTAGTTGTCCGCCTTTTTATTCTCGGAATAATCAGCCCTAACATGCTTGCCTTTAAAGCCGGTTCCGGCCGGAATCAAACGGCCGATAATCACATTTTCCTTTAAGCCCTCCAGATAATCAATCTTGCCGCTAACCGCTGATTCAATTAATACCCTGGCTGTTTCCTGAAACGAGGCTGAAGACAAAAAACTATCAGTTGTGAGTGATGCCTTGGTGATCCCGAGAAGCAGGCGCTCGCCTTTAGCCGGGTCTTTCTTGTCTAATTTGGCTTGTTCATTTGCCCGGCCCAATACCGCGCTTTCCACTATATCGCCGGGCAATAGATCAGTCCCTCCGGACTCTGTAATATAATAACGGGAAAACATCTGTTTTGCGATAATCTCTATATGCTTGTCATTAAGAGGCTGGCCTTGAGACGAATATACGCTCTGAATTTCTTTAATAATGTATTTTTGGGTATCCAGCTTGCCGCGTAATTTAAATAGCTGCTGCAAATCCATACTTCCATCGGTTAGCTGGTCGCCCTGCTGGACACTGTCTCCATCATTAAAAAGAATGCTCATGCCCTTGGAAACAATAAACTCTTTTACCTTATTGGAACTGCCCTTTACTTTTATAAACCCTTTGTTAATTTCCACAATACCCGCGTATTCAGCCTTAACTTTTTTGCGCCCGATAGAAAACAGCGCTCCGCCTGCTTTAATTTCTTCTTTGTCTTTAGCTAATACTTTAACGTCTTTTAAGGCAAACTTTTTCCTGGCTTTGCTTGTAAGCTCTTTTAAAACCTCGGCAAAATAATACTTTTGCGCTGCTTCGCCTTTATATTTGATCTTAATAATTTTAACTTGCGGATTAGTAACCACCACCTTGCCGGTTTCATCTTCAATAGTTCTTTGAGCGGATTCAATCTTTACAATTCCGCTTACATCGGCTATAAAAGCCTTGCGTTTTGGCGGCCGCGCTTCAAAAATTTCTTCTACCCGCGGCAAACCCTGGGTAATATCATCTACTCCGGCAATGCCGCCGGTATGGAAGGTTCTCATCGTTAACTGCGTGCCCGGCTCGCCAATTGACTGAGCGGCTATGATCCCGGCGGCCGTACCCGGCGCCACTTTCTTATTGTGCCCCAAGTCCCAGCCATAACATTTAGCGCAAATGCCGCGGTGCAGCTTGCATGATAATACTGACCTGATTGTCGCTTCTTTAATGTCGTCTTTGCTTAATTTATCCGCTAAGTCATAATCTATTATATCCCCTCTCTTGGCAACCACCTTGCCTTTTGTATTTTTTATATCCGCGGCAACATAGCGTCCGACAATTCGGGAAATTAAATCCGAACCAATGGCCAGGCTCTCTTTCCGGGTCATAGTAAATCCGTCTTTATCGCCGCAATCATCTTCTATAATAACCACATCCTGAGAAACATCCACCAAACGGCGGGTTAAGTATCCGGCATTAGCGGTCCTAAGGGCGGTATCTGACAAACCCTTGCGCACCCCGTGAGTGGCAATAAAATATTCCAAAACGCCAAAACCTTCTTTAAAATTACCTTTTACCGGCAGCTCTATAATATCGCCCGAAGGTGAAGTAACCAGCCCCTTCATTCCCAATATCTGTGTTAGCTGTGCCCAGCTTCCACGGGCGCCGGACTCAATCATGGAGTAAACAGGACCCTTGGTTGGCAATCCTTTCTTGCAAATGTCGGTTACTTTCTCTTTTACTCCGCTCCATACTTCAATCACCTTGGCGTATCGTTCGCTATCCGTAAGCAAGCCTTCATCATATTGCTCCTGAATATTATCAACTTGAACCTGAGCTTCGGTTATCAACTTATCTTTTTGCGGAAATGACGGCAAATCGTCCATGCCCCAGGAAAGTCCGCTCTTGGTAATATACATAAAACTTTTATTTTTCAAATCATCTAAAAATTTAACCGTTTCCGCTTTACTATAATAACGATAGCACTCTTTAACCAGCTTTTTCAACTTACCCTTGTCCACTACCTCATTCACAAAACGCAATTTTTCCGGCAAAATATCATTAAATATCAAGCGGCCGGCTGAAGTCCGGGTTAAGCCTATTTTTGGCAAAATAACTTTGATTGGCTTATGAAGGGTTATTTTTTCCGTTTCATAGGCTATTTTTGCTTCTCTGGCGCTGGAAAAATATTTAATTTTTTTATCATCCTTTTCCTCATCCCAAATACTGGTGATATAAAAAGCTCCCCAAACAATATCCTGGCCCGGCGCCACTACCGGGTCGCCGGTCGCCGGTTTTAACAGATTTTTGGATGACAACATAATTTCACTTGCCTCGGTCAGAGCCTCTTTGGTTAACGGCACGTGCACGGCCATTTGGTCCCCGTCAAAATCGGCGTTAAAAGCGGTACAAACCAAAGGATGAATTTGAATAGCCTTGCCTTCTATCAAAATAGGCCGAAAAGCCTGAATGCCCAAACGATGCAATGTTGGCGCGCGATTCAACAGCACATACGCCCCCTGAATAATTTCTTCCAGAATATCCCATACTACTTCAACTCCGGAGTCAATAAACCGGGAAGCGCTGCGTACATTATGCACTATTTCCTTTTTAATTAACTTGCTGATTATAAACGGCTTGAATAATTCAACCGCCATTGCCTTGGGCAGTCCGCATTGGTCCAAAGACAGCCGTGGATTAACAACAATCACGCTCCGTCCGGAATAATCAATTCTCTTGCCAAGCAAATTCTGGCGAAAACGGCCCTGTTTGCCCTTAAGCGAGTCAGCTAGTGATTTTAACATCCGCTTTTGGCCGGTTGAAGCGATCACTGTTTTCCCGTGGCGGGCGGAATTATCTATCAAAGCGTCAACCGCCTCTTGCAGCATTCTTTTTTCATTGCGGCATATTACTTCAGGAGCGTTTAAATCAATCAGCTGCTTTAAGCGATTATTGCGGTTAATTACCCGCCGATAAAGATCATTAAGGTCGGATGTCGCGAAACGGCCGCCGTCCAGCGCTACCATTGGACGCAGATCCGGAGGAATAATCGGCACCATGGATAATATCATCCACTCCGGACGAATATTATTCGCCCTTAAATTTTTAAATATTCTTAAACGCCTGATTAATTTATCACGCTTGGACTCAATCGCTTCAGTTAATTCATCTTCCAGCCGGCTGATTGTTTTATCCAGGTCAATTTTTTCCAGCAGCTTGCGAATTGATTCAGCCCCTATGCCTGCTTCAAAAATATGGCCGTATTTAAGGCTTAAATTCTGGTAAGAATTTTCCGAAATAATTAAAAGTGGTTTTAATTCTTTAAGCTCTTTT
Source organism: Candidatus Falkowiibacteriota bacterium (assembly GCA_030636285.1). The sequence goes on from DAOVXE010000030.1 coordinate 3,427, forward strand.
TGGGCCTGGTCAAAAGCATTTTGCAAATTCTTTAGTTTTTCTTCTTTAACCTTTAAGAGTGAATCAATTTCAGTGTTTATTTCATCTTCTGCTTCACTTTTTGATTTGCCCTGCTCAATAATTTTTCCTTTGCGCCCTTTTATTTCATTTACCTGGCGAGTATATTCATTTTCAATTCCTTTCTTTTTTTGTTTAAACTCATTTTTTATCTGATCAATTGTAGCGCTCTTTAAATCTTCATTTACAAAAGTAATAATAAAACTGGCAAAATAAACCACTTTTTCCAAAGCCTGCATAGAAAGATCCAGCATTAAGCCGATTTTTGAAGAAAGTCCTCTAAGAAACCAGATGTGCGTACAAGGGGTCTTTAATTCAATATGGCCCATGCGTTCGCGCCGGACAATGCTCCTGGTTACTTCCACTCCGCACTTATCACAAATAATTCCTTTATACCGAATTTTTTTATACTTGCCGCAATAACATTCCCAATCCTTGGACGGGCCGAATATTTTTTCGCAAAAAAGGCCGTCTTTTTCCGGTTTCTGGGTACGATAATTAATAGTCTCGGGCCTGGTTACCTGGCCGTGAGACCAGGATAAAATATCATCCGGTGATGCCAGTTTTAACCTAATAGCATCAAAATCAGTGGTTTTTATTGGATTAAGCATATTGATGAATTTATTAATTTATCGGTTTATTTTAAACAAATAAATTATTTTTATTAAAATTATTTAAAAACTTATTTTAATTTTTTTCAACTAAACATTTTTGTTTATTATATTTTTTCAATTGCTCTCTGACTTTCTTTTCCATTTCTAAATGAGAAACATTGCCGGAATTTTTTAAAATTTCTTTATCATTTAAAATCAAGAAACCGTCCAATTTTTCAATCCAATTTTTCATATACATTACCCTTTGCTCTACGCTCTGCAATTCCGCGAAAGATAAAAATTGCTCTACCAATAAATTTAATCTTTTTAGCTCCAATTCTTCTAAATAATTTTTAGCGATTTTAGCTTGTTCTTTAGTAATAATTTCGCCTTTCCAATTCGTTAGCCCCAAATTGTCTTTTTTACTGTCAATCCTTGCGCTAACAATTTCCGCCGCAGTTAAACCGGTAATAGCAAAATGAAATTTATTCTGCACTATCGCGAAAAATTGCTTGGCATAATCGGTTTTTGGGTTATAATCCGCGCTGGTTGCGAAAACATCCCTGACTTTTTGATAAAAATTCGCTTCCGAAGTTCTGATTTTCCTAATTCGCTCTTCCCATTCTTCAAAATATGTCTTTGCTACGCGGCCTTCCGCTAATCGCTCATCATCCATAACAAAACCCTTGATAATATAATCCCGTAATTTACGCGTTGCCCACATTCTAAACTGCGTGCCGCGCAAAGAATTAACGCGATAACCCACTGAAATAATCGCGTCTAAATTATAGATTTTAACGGTTCTATTTACTTCTCTGCTTCCCTCTATTTGAACTACCGAGGAATCCTCGGAAGTTGAATTTTCCGCTAACTCTCCTTCAAAATAAATATTTTTAAGATGAAGGGCGATGTTATCTATTGAACAAGCCAAAAGCTCGGCCATTTGTTTTTGCGAAAGCCAGACTGTCTCATTTTCCACCTTAACCTTAATTTTCGTCTCCCCGTCTTCTGTGTTATAAATAATAATCTGATTATTTTTTTCTTGATTTTTGGCCATGATTTAATTATTTTGAATTTATTTTTTTATTTTGATATAAATTTTTCCATATCATTTTATGGTTATTTACAATCCATCCTGTATTCAATCCAGATGTTGATGGCAAAACCCAGATTTTAGTTTCCCCAATTTTATCTTTATTGTTTTGTTTTCCCCAATTTAAATTATTTCTATTAAAAAATTCTCTAGCTGGCTTCTTGCCATTAAAAGCTAAAATTTTAGGTTGCAAATTTTTAATTTTTTCTTCTAACTCCTTAATGTCTTTTTTTGTTGCTTCAATCTTTTTGTCCACTCCTGATTTATTTTTTACCAAATCAGTTAAACCAAGATCATATTCTAATATTTCTTCATACTCACAACATCTTATTTTTTTCTTTATAAACCTTAAATCATATAAAATATCCCAAAATTTATTTCTTGGGTCTGCGTAATATCCGCCGACTCTGGCAGAAAGTCTACCAACAGCCATACCGCAAAAAATAATTTCCAAATTTTTTTTAACGACATTAGGTAATAATTTTTTACTCATATAATTTATTTGAAATAATTTTCACTATTTTAAAAATCCGTAAACATACTCAAAATAATAAATTAAAATCAAAAAAATTATAAATTGTTTTCTCATAAAATTATTTATCGCCTTTCTTCGCTTCTTTAGGAGACGCGCCATGCTTGCCCGCCGAATTGGAGGGGCTCGTCTCTACAATTTTTTCCTCTTCTTTCTTCTCGCTATCATTATTATCAAACGGCTCAGGTATTTTTTGGCCGCCCAGCAATTCCACGTCCAGACATAAACCTTTTAATTCCCTGACCAAAACGTTAAACGACTCGGGAACGTTCAATTTCCTGATCGGATCCCCTTTGATAATTGCCTCATAAGCTTTGGAGCGGCCCGGAACATCGTCGGATTTAATAGTTAATATTTCCTGCAAAGTATGAGCCGCGCCATAAGCGTAAAGAGCCCAAACTTCCATTTCCCCAAAGCGCTGCCCGCCAAACTGGGCCTTACCGCCAAGAGGCTGCTGGGTAATGAGCGAATAAGGGCCGACCGATCGCTGATGAATTTTATCATCCACCATATGGTTAAGCTTTAACATATACTTATATCCTACAGTTACTTTGTTATCAAAAAGATTTCCGGTTTTTCCGTCATAAAGCGCTACCTTGCCGTCCTCGGGCAATCCGGCCCGTATTAACTCGCTTCTGATTTGATCTTCGCTTAATCCGTTTAACGCCGGCGTGGCAACCTTGTAGCCCAATGTTTTTGCCGCAAACCCAAGATGAGTTTCAAGAAGCTGCCCAAGATTCATGCGGGAAATAATCCCCAACGGAGACAATATAATGTCAATCGGCGTACCGTCTTCCATATAAGGCATATCTTCAATAGGCACAATCTTTGAAATTACGCCTTTATTGCCATGCCGGCCGGCCATTTTATCGCCGGCTTGTATTTTTCTTAAATTCGCCACAGTAACCTGGATAGATTGCAAAACTCCGGCCGCCAATTTATCGCCGTCTTCGCGCGAAAAAATTTTTACGTCTACCACCTTGCCATGTTCGCCATGCTCCAAATAAAGAGACGAATCTCTAACATCTTTGGCTTTTTCGCCAAATATGGCGCGCAATAGCTTTTCTTCAGCCGATAACTCGGTTTCTCCTTTGGGGGTAATTTTACCAACCAGAATATCTCCTGAAGAAACTTCAGCGCCAACACGAACGATGCCTTGCTCATTTAAATCTTTTAATTTTTCTTCGCCAATATTCGGTATATCACCAGTAACCACTTCAGGCCCCAATTTGGTATCTCTAACGTCAATAGTATATTCTTCTATGTGAATGGAAGAATAAACATCGCGCCGGACCAGGCGCTCGGAAATTATTATCGCGTCTTCATAATTAAAGCCTTCCCAGGCCATAAAGGCGACAAAAACATTTTTTCCTAATGCCAACTCACCATCATTAATTGCCGGCCCGTCAGTTAAGGCGTCACCGGCTTTAACTTTGTCCCCAACATTAATTAACGGCCTTTGGTTGATGCAAGTGCTGGCGTTTGATCTTAAAAACTTGACTAAGCGATAACTAAAAATTTTTCCATTATTATTTTTTATCTCAAGCGTGCCAGCGTCAACTTTGCTTACTTCCCCGTCTTCCTCGGCCAGTATAATATGCCCTGAATCACGAGCGGCTCTGGCTTCAACTCCGGTACCAACGATCGGTGAATCCGCCGTCACCAGCGGCACCGCCTGGCGCTGCATGTTCGTTCCCATAAGGGCGCGCTGTCCGTCATCGTGTTCCATAAAAGGAATAAGGGATGTGGCGATTGAAATAATCTGGTTAGCCGCCACTCCGACGAAATCAATACTCTCAACATTTTCAGTGGATGGCTTTCCGTATTTTCTAACCTCGCATTTACTTACCAAAAAATAGCCCGCGTCATCTATCGGGGTAGTAGCGGCTGTAGTAATAAATTTCTCCTCGGTGAAAGCGTCCAAATACACGATTTCTTCGGTAACCACCGGTTTTATCGGAATAATAGCGTCCGGCCCCAGCAGCTGTTGCATTTTTTTTGCGTCTCCTGAACTGATACGTTCCCCTGCTTTAAAGACAAGTTTTCCTTTTTCGTCCCCTGATTTCTTTTCATAAATATCTTCTCTAACAATTTTATCAATTGTTATATCCGGATCATTCGCTATATCATGAAGCGCTTTCCTGTAAGGAGCTTCCAAAAAACCATAATTGTTAAGTCTGGAATAACTTGCCAAATGGCCTACCAGCCCGATATTCGGACCTTCAGGAGTGGCAATCGGACAAATCCGGCCATAATGGGTAGTATGCACGTCCCGAACATCAAATCCGGC
>DAOVXE010000164.1 GCA_030636285.1 Candidatus Falkowiibacteriota bacterium
AAACTATGATCAGCCAAATATTAAGCGCCAATGACATGGAACGCTTTAAAACCAGCAAAGAACTGGATATCGGACTTGCAGTGGACAGCTATCGTTATCGGATCAATTTGCGCTTTGAAAAAGGCAATATGGGCTTGGTGGCGCGGATCATTGCCGGCCGCATTCCCAGCCTGGATGAGATCGGCATGCCCAAAATAATTTATAATTTACTTGATTTAAAACAAGGCTTGATCCTCTTGACCGGACCGACAGGCTGCGGCAAATCCACCAGCCTGGCGGCAATGGTTGAATATATTAACAATAATCGTTTCGCTAATATCATTACTTTGGAAGATCCGATTGAATATTTATTTGAATCAAAAAAAAGCATAATTATACAGCGCCAGCTAGGCTCGGATATGCTTTCTTTTGCCGAAGGGCTTAAGCACGCTTTAAGGCAAGACCCTAATGTTATTATGGTGGGCGAGATGCGCGATTTGGAAACGATTGCTACGACAATTACACTGGCTGAAACCGGGCACTTAGTACTGGCCACACTGCATACCTATAACGCGGCGCAAACAATTGACCGTATTATTGATATTTTCCCGCCGCATCAGCAAAACCAGATCAGGCAGCAGTTATCTATGACTCTGGCCAGCGTGGTTTCGCAGCGGTTGCTGCCCAAAATAGGAGGCGGACGCGTTGCTACCCGTGAAATAATGATCAACACCCCGGCCGTGGCTAACTTGATCCGGGAAGGCAAAATATCCCAGCTTAAAACTATTATTGAAACCAGCTCCAAAGAAGGCATGGTAAGCCTTGATCAAGATATAAGAGCCTTGTACAAAGAAAAGCTGATTGAAGAAGATGTTGCGAGAGCGCAAATGGAAAATCCGGAAATATTGGATAAATTTAAATTAATATAACCGCTGATCTATTAACATTTACAAATTTCCGGCCTTGTGGTAGTATAAACAACGTAATCTTAATCAATATTAATTAAGATTAGGAATTGATTAATAAATAAATTCTGTTTTTAGGGGAAATTCAGGGCTAGTAAAAAATAGACACCTTAACAAGGTGCTGGATAATTTGAAAATATTGTGATTTTAACCCATATTTTTATTACCCCAACTGAATATCAACTGCCAACCATTAATGCGCTTTATTAGCACGAATATTTTTTGGATAACAAAATCGCCCTAAAAACAGCTTGAATACCTATGGATTATGTTTTATTCGCTGTGTTTCTAGCAGGCGGTTTTTTTGTCGGTTATTGGCTTAGGCAGCAACGGATTGATACCAAGATCAAGCATGCCGAAGAAAAAGCCGAAAAAATCCTGGCCGACGTAAAAGCCAAAGAAAATGAACTTAAATTAAAAGCTCAGGAAAAGGCCTTGCGTATTGTTGATGACGCCAAAAAAGAAGAAAATAAGCGCCGCCAGGAACTATCAAACCAGCAAGCCCGTATAGAAAAACGGGAAAACACGTTTTCGCAAAAACTTTTAGATCTACAAGACAAGCAGCAAAAGCTTTATGACAGGATCTCAAAAGTAGAAGAAGTAAAAGAAAAAATCAAAAGCATTAAAAAAGATCAGCTTGAAAAGCTGGAGCGTATCGCGCAAATGTCCAAAGAAGAGGCCAGGGAAGTAATTATTAAAAATTTGGAAGCGCAAATGCAGGAAACCATTACTTCCCGTGTTCGCAAATTGGAAAACGAAGCCACTGAAATTCTGGAAGAAAAGGCCAAGGATGCCATGGCAAGCACCATGCAGCGGCTGGTATCCAATTTTACGCCCGAGATCACCACTACCACGGTTGACCTTCCCAGCGACGAAATGAAGGGGCGGATCATCGGCCGTGAAGGCAGGAATATTAAAGTGATTGAACAGCTAACCGGCACGGAGATCATAGTGGATGACACCCCTAATTCAATTCTGGTATCCGGTTTTTCACCGATTAGAAGGCATATTGCCAAAAAGACTTTGGACAAGCTTATTCTTGACGGCCGAATCCACCCAACCAAAATTGAAGCCGCTATTGATGACGCCAAAAAAGAACTGGCTCTGGATATTAAAAAGGCCGGAGAAGACGCGCTCTACGAGGTCGGCATAGCCGGATTTGACCCTAAACTGGTTTCAATTATCGGACGGCTTAAGTACCGCACCAGCTACGGGCAAAACGCGCTTAGGCACTCTCTGGAGGTGGCTCATCTTTCGGCTCTGTTAGCCGAACAGCTCGGCGTTGACGTAACTATTGCCAAAAAAGCCGGCCTGCTCCATGACATCGGCAAAGCCGTGGATCATGAAGTGCAAGGCACGCATCCGGAAATTGGCCGTGATATTGCTAAAAAATTCGGTTTGCCGGAAGAGATTATCGCCCCGATTGAAACCCACCACGACGATAAGCCGCGCGGATTAATGTCTATAGTCGTCAAAATAGCCGATGCCATGTCCGGAGCGCGCCCGGGAGCGCGCCAGGATACTTATGAGCGCTATCTGCAGCGTCTGGAAGAGCTGGAAAAAATAGCTAAATCCTTTCCCGGAGTAGAAAAATGCTACGCTATTCAGGCCGGCCGCGAAGTCCGAGTTTTTGTCACACCGGAAGAAATAAATGATGTTGAAGCTTACAATTTGGCCCGCGTTGTGGCTAAAAAAATAGAAGATGAACTTAGATATCCGGGCGAGATCAAGGTTAATGTGATTAGGGAAATGCGGGTAATAGAATACGCGCGATAATTCCTTACAACTCGTAATTTGTATTTACAAAAACAGGCGCAGCCTGTTTTTGTTTTTACTTAAGCCCTTTAGTATAGAAAATAGCATATTTTAAATCATTTTTAGTTTAATTTGACAAAATTGCGCAAGTCCACGAACATAATTGACACTTTTTAATTTTTAGCTTTGGCTAATCTTACATCAATTTGTTGTATCAATTTATCTATTTTTTCTCTCTTTTTTATCTTTCTTGAATTCATTTGT
>DAOVXE010000046.1 GCA_030636285.1 Candidatus Falkowiibacteriota bacterium
AAATATGAGCAATTAAAGGAAACTGAAAACGAGGAAAAAAAGGTATATCAGACGGCTTTGAAAGCATACGTTAAGACCTTATAAACGCTTAAACGCTTTACCGCTTAATGACTAAACCCGCTAATACTATTTAGCGGGTTTTTTTAATTCAGCCGCAATTATTGTTAATTCCCGGTTTGTTTTACTCAACTCGGAAATTACGGTTTCGTATCTTGCTTTAAATACGTCGTCAATGGTTATTTTTATTTTTTTCAATTCAATTAATGAAAATTCTAAACTCGTTTTATCTTGCTCTAATTCAAGTATTTTTTTACGCAATTTTTCAATATTATTTTCTAATGCAATAACCTTTTTCATTAATTCCTTTTTTTTCATGATTCTACGATTTTGAGCGGTTTATAAGGAAATTCACAGTGCGAAAAATGCGCGCGTATTGACTCGGGAAAATAGGCGTCATTCATATCTTCTGGAATTGGAGCAAGTGTAAAAATACCCTCATAAAAATCAATGGCGGTCAGCAAGCAAGAAACCCTTTTTATACTTTTAAAAGGGATATAATCAATTATCATACTTGACCGGTACATTCTTTTTTTAAAGCTGTTTTCATCCATGCTTTCAATAATATGTATTACATTCACATTACATCCCAACCAAAAATTTCAAAATGTTGCGCTTTCTCAAGGCTTACACAAATCAAATTGTTTACGGTTTCATTTTACTCGCCGCAATTGTTTTCCTTTCCTATGTTTTACATTTGGTATTAACTTTATGAGCCGGTCAATTCATCCGGGTCGAAACCGGCGGCAATTTTAATTATTTCCTCAATTTCATCGCTTGGTAAATGGCGTAACCTTTCAAAATGCCAAGCGCTTGCAAGTCCGTAACGCTCGCGGGGGGTCGCCCGTTTTGCCTCGGTTAATGTTTCCTTAAATGTTTTTGGTATCATAACAACTTTTACAAAAGATGCGCGCGTAATGTGGTGGATTAGATACAACAACCCAACCGGCAATTTGTATGCCTTCTTTTGCGCGGGGGACTGTGGTATATAAATGTACCTCGTTATCGCGTAATGGCGTTTCCTCATTATCGAAAAGCTTGCCGCACGAATCACAATTTACCCGGTATAATTTAACGCGGCTAATTCCCATTAATCAGCGCGGTTTATAATTGCGGTAAGCCTTTTTTTAATATCATTTTCGGTAACCCCGTACATGATTGACATTTTGCCCTCAAGCCCGATTTCACTAAGATCAAAAAGAATGGGTTTATCTTCCATAAGCCTTGAAATATTCTCATGGCTCAAGCCTAATACGTACAAATCGCCTATTTTAGCTTTTATCATTTTTCATTTTATTTGAGGTTGTCCAAATCGGGTTTTTACATCTACAACGGGCATAATGTTTATCGCAAACTTTACACCAACGCATTATTAAATATGGCGAATCTCGCAACGATGCAAGACGCTCATCAATATCTTTACAAGTACATTCATATAAATCATTTTGGCATCCTGTACAAAACATATCATAATTTAAAATCAAAAAATTTCCTTTTTGGCGCGCGGTCAATATAGCCTTGCATTAATTCGGCGGCGGCGGGGCTTAACCACAAATAAGGGCTTAACCGCTTGAAATTATTAAAATACTTTTTGGGTTCAAATATGACTCTTAAAGCCTCGGTTTCAATATTTGTGACTTCATATATTGTATCATATTTTAAGGCTATATCTTTTAAAAGTGCGAGGTGCGCAAAAAGGTACATTTCAAAATAAATAACAACCTCACGAAATCGAATTGTACGCAAGATCATTATCACCCAAAAAATAAGAATTAAGAAATTTAATAATTGGTTTAAGGTCATGCCTGATAACCTTTATCATTCATCATTTTTTTTATGCCGGTACTGACAATATCATTCATATCATCAAGGCAATTTTCTTTTGACGGGCAATTACCGCATTTATCCCGGTCGGGTTCAGTCATAGCATCGGTAATAAAAAGGTGCGCGGCTTTCATTATCATGCTCCGCGTTTCATTGCTTTGTTTCATGGCTTGATATAATAATTCAGCCAATTCAGACCCCCCGGTCATGCCGACCATGACCCCGCGATTATGCAAACCCATAAAAAACATAGGGGCGTTATCCTTTATAACTTCTTTAATCATTTCATACAATTGACTTTTCAGTATGTCCTTAACCTGATTATTTTGTTCTTGCATAATTCTAAACTTTATGATATGCTTTAAAAGCCTCGTTTACTAAATCCCGTATTTCATCGTTGCGGGTCATGGCGGTTGCAAGGTGCGTTTCAAACCGATCAATCATTGTACCGGCAATTATTATCTCATCGCCATTTTGCATAATAAAAAAATGCGGGGCGCGCAATGCAACGCAATCAGTAATGAGGCTGATTGTAACGCCGTTTTTTACGTCAATATCCATGATTTAAGGGATTGGTTAAGAAATAAATATACATTTTATTTTTGTATTCGGCGGGTATCGCCCAAAACGCGAGCGTATTGCAGGGATTTTGATTGATATTTTTGGTATGATTTTTTGAACGCCTCACAAATAAAATATCTCAGGGCGTCGGTAATATGTCCGTTTGCCTCGTATGATATACCGGTAACCGAATCTTTTGTTTTTACTTTTAATATGCCGCCCTCGGGGTTTTCTTTTGTAAGTACGTAATCGTTTATAGACTCTTTGCAATGCTCGCCTATTGTGATTTTAAGCCCGTCAAATTCCATTTCAAAAATTGCGTTGACAAAGTTACCCGAAAGTGCAACCGCCGGGTTGATCTTTGGTAACCTCATGCGGGTATGATACCCCCCGCCCTCAATTTCTCGTTGCAGTATGGTAAAAAAGTTTTGCCCGCGCTCTAATTTTGTATCTTCTTTGAGGCTTGTTCTGTCGCCATAAATAAAAATCATGTCGTTGTATTCCTTGTTATGCAACCAACGCAAGAGCATACCGGCAAGCTTTTTTACGGTATTGTTCGGGGGCTTACCAAGCAATTCGCCGACCTGATAAATTTCTTTATCTGAGATTTGCCAAAGCGAAAGGGTAATATATGGTTGTACGTTTTCATCAAGGCTGATATGTAACGTTTTTGCCGGGTCGAAAGCGACCGGGGCAACATGGTTGTCAAGTTCAAAATCTTTTAAAAACTCGCCGCCGACCTTTAATTGTATATCCCAATTTCCATTTACAAAAACCTCGTATTCATAACGGGGTAAATCTTTGAGGCTTTCGCGGTACTCAGCCGGGATATATGGATTATCGCGAATATTGGCGGGTATAAAAATCATTTCTTTGGGTAACGTCCCGGCTTTATCGCGGTCGTAAAACCGTTCCTTAACCCAACCGCGCGAGGGGTTTGTTGTCGCGAGTATCAGCGGCGGGGGTTGCTTGCCGCCTTTGATGATATATGACCCGGCGCGCTCAATGGCTTTGAAGTATCCGGTTTCCTGTAATTCGTTGATTTCTTCAAGCAAAAAGCCCTTGACCTCAAGCCCGCGCCAACGGTTAAATTCTTTGTCCTTATCATAGTTTTCGCCGAAAAATATTATTTGCGAGCCGTTTTGAAAAGTGACCGTTTGCGTTTCGTGGTTATGGCTTTTGATAAAGTTTATGGGTTTGATTTTATCCCAACTCGGTAAGGTGTTTTTTTTAATGGTCTGCAAATCTTTGCGCACAACCGCCCAACGTGAACCGGGATAAGCTATTGAAAGCAGAATAAGCCCCGCCAAGCCCGCAAAAGTTTTGCCCGACCGTATCGAGCCGCCATATAAAATTAACCGGTAATGACCGCCAAAAACCGCCTCTAAAAATTGGAGTTGTTGCGCAAAGGGTTCAAATAATATATCTTCATCATACATGGCGGCGTTTTAATCTGTAAATGACAAAATCATTAAGGTTATCCGCGGCTATGCCAATCCAAAAAGAGATAAAATAAAATACATTGTACAATAGCACAACCGGCAAAAAATGCCAATTGCGCCAATACAAATGAAGGGGGCGCATTTTCATAATAGCTTTATTTCAAGCCGCTCAAAATGATCAAACCACTGTTTTAATAGTTGCTTTGCGTCAAATACGTCGGTATCATCTGGCAAAAGCTTTGCAATGCCGTCAATCTTGGCAATTGTATTTACATTGTTGGCGGCAATATCTCTAATTGCAACCTGTATTTCGATTTTTTCGTTTACAGTTAAATTATCCATTTTCCGGGGTTTTAAAATTCAATTTTCGCATCGCCAATTTTAATAACTTGCTTTTTATCCGGGGTCTTATCAATGGTTTCGATCCGCTCAGTATATCCGCGCGATTTGCCAAGGCGGGAAAGGGCGTATTTTATTGCCCATTCCTTACCGGAATTTATCGCGTTGTATAATTTAACCTCGGCAAGATCAATAACCGTTTCGCGCGCCTGTAATTTTGTTTTTTGTAATTTTTTATTCCGTTGTATACGCCGGTGCAAAGCCGTTCGGCTTATACCCAAATTTTGAGCGGCAACGGTAACGATACCGCGCGCCGTAATAAGTGCCTGTTCAACCTCTTTTATTGGTACTGCCATAAGAGTAAGTTAACATTGTTAACATTTAGCGTTTTTCCGCTTACGCGTTTTGCCGCTTATGCGTTTTTCCGCAAATCGTATAAAATCCTTTGTGACCTTGGATTTGGTGAGCCGGTTGTAATCTCTAATTTGGGTTGCGCGGTTAACAAAATCTTGCAAATTGGTACTAAACATATAATCCCAAAACTCGCCGCCTGATATTACGCCGGTTACCGCATACCCTAAAGCATCGGCGAAAAGGTCGCCAACGCCCCCCCATTTGCGCAAAAGTAAACCGGTTTCCAAATCTTTGAACCGCATAAGCTTTATTTCAAATCCGTAAGGGTGCGCGAGTACAATCTTAATCCGTTCAAATACGATTTCGGGCGCGTCGTCGGCATCGTAAAGCATTAAAAGCGATTTATATTTTGCCCCTATTTTATTGAGGTGCAAAAAATCCATTGTAAAAATAATTGATTCCTTTACCCGGTCAGAGTCCCAAGCAAACCGCATAATTTGCCAAATGCCGGGATACTTCAAAAAGGCGGCTTGTATTTTTTTGTTTTTATGTAATATCTCGGCATCCATGCCCTGATTGAAATCAACCTTAATGCCATGACCGTTGCAAAATTCAAGTACGCTTTCAAAATGCGCTGAACCGGTCGCGAGTACGTTATTGTCAAAGCCGTAAAATATCTTTTTTGAGGTATCAATTTGATCTTGCCAATTACCAACTATATTTTGCCGCCCCTCTAATTTTGGGACAACGCACCAATCGCAAGTATTAGGACAACCGCGCGAGGTAAACCCATACGAGTAATCAAGCCCGGTAATATCAAAATCAGGTTTTAAAGCCTCAAGCGCAAGGTCGCGCCCGCTGTATATTTTTACTTTATTTCCGGTAAGATGCTTTTGATACTTTTCTTTTATCAGCGTCGGGGCAATGCCGCCAATAATTATATCAGCCGCCGGGTATCGCTTGCGGTAAGTCAAAATCCAACGTACATCAATCAAATAATTAAACAAAAATATGAATGAGAAATATATTATATCCGGGTCATGGCGGGGTAAGCGTCCCGCGCTGATTAGTTCAACGGAATCACCCGCGTTTTTATGCTTTGCGGAAAGGCGTAAAAGCGCGAGCGGGACAAAAGAGTAATAACGTTTTCGCGTGTTGTCAATCAGCGTAATATTCATTTTTTTTGAGCGTTTCAATTATGAGCCGTTCGGCGAGGGCGTAAGCTTCTGAGATTTTAATATCCTTTTTTGTTTTGATGTTTTCAGCTATTTTATTTCTAATAATCATCACCTGAGTTGTAAACGTTTTTGTTTCATCCTGATCCGCATCAAACTCAATATGTAATTTTTCGATTTCCGGAAATTCGATCTCAAGCCCCCAATCGGTTAGTAAATCGGTATCCCAATTTTCAATTATACGATCCCAAGCCCAACCACCCGCTTGCAGATTATCAATGATTATAAACCGCTTTTTTTCATCCTCAGTAAGCTTGTCAGCGGCTTTTACCCAAGTGGCGGGTATCTGCTTAAATTCCAATTCACGTAAAGCCCTCAACCGCATATTACCGCCAAGTACAACGCCGTTGTTGTCCACAACGATCGGGCGCAATTCCATCATTTTAGGAAATTCAGCGATTGATTTTTTTAGCTTTTCAAATACCTCGCCCTCTATTGAGCGCGGGTTGTCGGGGTTTTCACTGAGGTTGTCAAGGCTGATCTTTTGGAGCGTTGTTTTTACCGCTTTTCCGCTTTCGCGCTTTTGAGTTTTAGCGTCATTTGCCATAATAAGTTTTTTCAAATGTAAGACTTTCAGCCGCGCGGGTCAAATGCGCGGCTCTTAACGGGGTCAAAAAAATAAATATCGCTCGTTTCCCGGCTCGTTTCAAAGCGCCAAGGCG
>DAOVXE010000099.1 GCA_030636285.1 Candidatus Falkowiibacteriota bacterium
CCGTTATCCGGTATAAAAACATTATCCTCGGGAATTCCCACCTGTATTGCCAGATCGGCATGGGCCTGCAGCATATAATGATTTCCCTCTATTGGCATAAAAAATTTCGGCTTAAGCAAGCGCATCATCAGCTTTAGGTCTTCTTGTTTGGCATGGCCGCCGGCGTGCACGTCCATCATTTGGTAATGTATTACCCGCGCCCCTTGCCGGACCACCATATCTTTCAAGCTCTGGATGGTGCGCTCGTTTCCGGGAATAACAGATGAAGAAAAAATAACCGTATCACCCTTTTTTAGCTGAACTGTTTTATGCTCGCGATTCACCACTCGTTTAAGAAAAGCATTGCTTTCGCCCTGAGCGCCGGTACCGAGAATAATTATTTTTTTATCCGGCAAACGCCGGATGTCCGCGTCGCGGATCAATAGCCCGGGATGGAACTTAAGATAGCCGATTTGGTGGGCGATCTCCACGTTATTATTCATGCTTCTGCCCTGAAGATATATTTTACGGCCGTGTTTTTTGGCTAAATCAAAAATTTTCTGAATACGGCTTAACTGCGACGCGAAAGTGCCGATTATTATACGCCCGTAGATCTTGTCAAATATTTTGTCCATCTCATCGCCAATTGCAGATTCAGATACCTGGTATCCGGGATGGGTAGAATCGGTTGAATCAGACATCATAAGCAATATACCCTCGCCGCCCAATTGGGCAATACGGTTCAAGTCAGCCGGCTTATCATTGACCGGAGAATAATCAATCTTAAAATCTCCGGTATGAATAACAGTTCCCAAAGGAGTCCTGATAACAACGGCGAATGAATCCGGAATTGAGTGGTTTACCCGCAGGAATTCAACCTTAAAGTGCCGGCCCAGGCTTAAATTGCTATTCTCATCAATCTCCGAGATATTCAGCTTCGGGCATTGCCGATGTTCTTCGCAGCGCTTACGAACAAGTCCGGCGGTCAGTTTGCCGGTAAACATCGGCGGATTGCCGATCCGGCCGATAATATGGGGGATCGCGCCGATATGATCCATGTGGCCATGGGTAATTATCACACCCTTAATACGGTCGGCTTTGTTTTCCAAATAAGATATATTGGGTATGATATAGTCAATCCCGGGCATATCTTCTTCCGGAAACTGAAGCCCCATATCAATAATAATAATTTCCTTGTCATATTCAATAACAGTCATGTTGCGTCCGACCTCTTCCAGGCCGCCCAGCACGATCACGCGCAGTTTGCCCTGCTCCAAAACGACTTTATTTTGCGCCGGCTGGCTTTGACGGACATAACGAGGCGCCCTTCCGCTTTGATTAATTCTTGATGTTTGATTTTTAGGTTTATATTTTGTAATCATTTTTTTAGTAAACAGTAAATAGAAAATTTGCTGTCTGTCTATTTAATATTATTTAATTGTTAGAGTTTTATTGGTGGGCAAGAGAGGACTCGAACCTCCACGACATTGCTGCCACTAGCTCCTGAAGCTAGCGCGTCTACCAACTCCGCCACTTGCCCATGTTATAAATTCGCTGCGTGCTTGCCCGCCGAAGCCGAAGGCGTAGGAGGGTATACCAGTTTCACCACATCGGCTAATTAAGATGCTAAAAGTTAATTGTTAAGAGTTAATTGTTAATTGTTAAGAGTTAAGAGTTAAGAGTTAAGAGTTAATTGTTACTGGTTGTCTTTCGGCCAAATTAATTTTTTGCCGGTTTTTATATACCACTCATTAATATTAGTAAACCGGTCCTTGGGAAAAAGAATGTTGGTGACATTAAAGCCTTTTACATCCTTGGTTTGGACGTAAGTATAGATAGGCGAGTACATAAATATTGCCGGCACTTCTTCGGCGATAATATTCTGAAATGTGAAATATTTTTCTTGTCTTACTGCCTGATCAGAACTGAGCCTGGCATCTTCTAATAACTGATCAGCTTCTTTGTTGACAAAATTGGCGATATTAAACCCGTTTTCTCCGGTTTGCGATGAATGCCAAAAGGCATAAGGATCAGGGTCAGCCCCGACTATCTGGCCATAAAACAAGGCGTCAAATTCTCTGGTTCTTATAACTTCGTTTTGGATTCTGGCTAATGGCAAAATATCCACATTGGTCTTAACGCCAATTTCTTCCCAATATTTTTTTATTGCTTCCAAAACGGCCCTGTTTTCGTTGCGCTCCACGGTTTTGAGCGATATGATCAAGTAATTATCGTCTTTTTTTCGCCATTCGCCTTCACCCATATTAAGGATCATCCCGGCTTTGGCCCTAATGTCTTCATCTTCCGAATTAATATCCTCCTCGGCCAGGCTGATATCATCAGTGCTTATATTGCTTTTTTTCCAGTCAATACTGTCTAATAATTCCTCGGCCTTGGCTTTATTATGATCATACTTCTTGATTTCCGGATTATAGGCAAAACTATTAGCCAATATCGGGCTATCCACGACATAAGCATCGCCGGACAAGGTGTTGTTTATAATATCATTCCTGTCCAGCGCGTAGATCAAGGCATGGCGGACCGCTTTGTCAGCCAGAACTTTATTATGCTCCTGGTTGAAAAATACAACAGTCAATTGCGGCAAGTACAATTTATGAAAACAATAGGCTTTGGGCGTTAACAGATCTGTTTTATAATTCTGCGGCAGATAACTAAGGCCGTCAATTGAATTATCATTCATCGCCGCTACAGCTTCCACAAAATCCGGATAAAACAAAAATTTCAGATCAATTAATGCCGGGGTGTTATAATAATCTGAGTTTGCCTTAAGGCTGTATTCTATAATATTCCCGTTTTTGTCTTTAATTAATTCATCAAATTGATAAAGGCCGGAGCCAACCGGCTTCAAATTCAACTCGGCCAGAGAAGCGGTTTCAGGCGGAATCTGAGCCCACAGATCAGCCGGTAATATTCCGAAAGTCAACAATTCTAAAAAGGCCGCGTAAGGATCAACCAAAATAAATTTAAAACTGTGATCACCCAGCCTTTCGGCCTCTACGCCGGCAAAACTTTGCCTAAGAGGAGATTTATACTGGCTGTTTTTGATTGCCGCGAAAGTAAACAGGACATCGTCTGCTGTTAATAAAGTATTATCCCGCCATTTAACGTCAGCGCGGATATTGAATGTGTATTCTTTATTATCTTCGCTGATCAAGTGCTCGCTGATTAAATCATTAATAAGCTCGCCATTGGGCCCGCGCTTGAACAACGAGGAATAAACCAGCTGGCTTAAATCATTATCCACGTCGCTAACCGTAGAATACAATGGATTAATATATTTTGGAGAACCGATCAAGCCTTCGCTATAGACTCCCCCGGCTATTGGCACGACTTGCAAATTATTAAAATAAAAATAAACCGCTAAAAATATTATTGATAAAAATATTGTCGCGCAACTCGCGCGAATCGCCAATAGCTCCCCGGGGCTTAAATATTTCTTAATATGTTTTAACTGGCGGAAACCGGGAATTCGCTTTTTTGACAAATTATAAACCAATCGGCGATCCATGTCCAATTGTTTTTGCCTGTTTTTTTTACTTTTTTGCCCGGATCTGGCCCTGGACAAAAAAATTTGAACCAATAAACCTTTAATTTTCCGCCCTTGCCGCAACGCGGAGCTAACTATTTTATTGGCAGCTGATTTTAATGAGTTCACAATTTATATTACTAATAAAAATTCGCTACAAAATGATGTTGGCTAAAGAGATCGCGAAAAAAAGCACTGCCAACACAATGGTAGCATAAAACAACTTCTTTTCCAGGCCGCGCTTAGAGGCATAAACATTGCCTTCGCCGCCGCCGCCAAATAAACCTGACACGCCGCCTCCCCGATTCTGCATAAGAATCACAATCATCAATGAAATCGCGACAACAACTTGAATAATATTTAAGAGTTCCATATATATTACTTACTTACTTACTTACTTCTTTGACGATTTTGTCCAGCACCTTTTTGTTGTTTACGGCCAAATCCGCTAAAACTTTCCGATCCAGATCTACTTTGTTTATCTTTAGTAAATTAATAAAGCGGGAATAGCTAATACCTCGCTCACGCGCGAAAGCGCCAATCTTGATCTGCCACAAAGCGCGGGAAGTGCGTTTCTTTTTTTTGCGGTCAACATAGGCGTGC
>DAOVXE010000195.1 GCA_030636285.1 Candidatus Falkowiibacteriota bacterium
CTTAACAATTTAATGCGTATAGCCAAAGAAAGCCTGGAAATAAAGCGCAAGGTTCTTGAAGATCTGACCGATGCCGGCCTTTATCCGTATGCCAAGCACTATTTAGCCGATATTCAAAAACGCTTTAATGAGTATTGGAAAAATCATTTTAGCACCATCGGTATTATCGGTATGAACGAAGCGCTACTCAATTTTGAGCCGATCAAAGAAGATATTACCTCCAAGAACGGACACCAATTCGCAATTGAAGTGCTGGATTTTATGCGCGAGAAAATGATGGATTATCAGAATGACACTAATAATCTGTATAATCTGGAAGCCACTCCGGGTGAAGGAACCGCCCGCCGCTTGTCCAGGGCCGATGTTGAAAGGTATCCGGATATAATCGTGGCTAATCAGGAGGAATATAAAACCGGCAAAGCATCGCCGTATTACACTAATTCCAGCCAGCTTCCGGTTAATTATACTGATGATATGTTTGAGGCTTTGGATATTCAGGATGATATTCAGATCAAGTATACCGGCGGAACGGTACTGCACGGCTACCTTGGGGAAGCCATGCCTTCGGCTCAGTCAGTCAAAGAGCTGGTTAAACGGATCTCTTACAATTATAAAATGCCTTATTTTACAATTACTCCGACATTTTCAATTTGCCCCAAACACGGCTACCTGTCAGGAGAGCACCAGTATTGCCCCAAGTGCGACGCGGAGATCGGCTATAGTGAAGATGATGGAGATATCAGCGGTGATAGGGAAGAGCTTGATAAAGTGAAAGTTAAGCGAGTAGTGGCAGAAGAGGAGATTGAGGATTTGGAAAGAGATTTAATTCAATCAATAGCTTAATTAAAATAATAAGAAATAATAAATTAGTTTAGGCCCATGCTTGTCGTGAAAACATAAACTAATACAAAAATTATGAGCCCAATCAAAACAAAACGCCAGGAATGCGAGGTCTATAGCCGGGTTTGCGGCTATCTTCGGCCTATAAACCAATGGAACGACGCTAAAGCGTCTGAGCATAATCATCGGGTAAAATTTAAAGTTAATAACGGTCCTTGTTGTTAGGCCGCGTAATTTTTTAGGTATGATTATCGGCGGATTACAAAAGTTCAGTTTATTGGATTACCCGGATCATATTGCCGCCATAATTTTTACCCAAGGGTGCAATTTCCGCTGCCAGTTTTGTTATAACCCTATGCTTGTCAAGCCCGCGCAAGCAGATACGCGCGGAGGCAAGGTTTCTAATATTGAAGCATTAAACGATGGCCAAAACCAAAAAGGCCATCCTCTTATTTCAGAGGATGGCCTTTTTGCGTTTCTACGCAAGCGTAAAGGAAAATTGGACGCGGTTGTGATTACCGGCGGCGAGCCGACCCTGCATCAGAATTTACCTGAGTTTATTCAAAGAATCAGAAAGCTGGATTATAAGGTTAAACTGGACACTAACGGAACTAATCCAAAAATGCTAAAGGATTTAATTAGCCAACAGTTAATTGATTATATTGCCATGGACATAAAAGGTCCGGTTGATAAATACGGCATAGTTACCGGAGTGAACGCGGATTTGAACAAGATCAAAGAAAGTATTACAATAATAATGAAGAGCGGTTTGCCTTATGAGTTCCGCACTACCGTGGTGCCGGATTTGATTATGTTAGCTGATATTCATTCCATTGGCAAGCTGATCAAAGGAGCGGATAAATGGTATTTGCAGGTTTTTAAATCTGATATTGATTTGGTTAATCCTGATTTTAAAAATACTAAAAGCTACAGCGACAGTGAGATGAAGGAAATGGAGTTGCTTGCCAAAAAATATGTAAAATTTTGCGCAGTAAGGTAGCTAACCATAGATTAATTAATTAAAATATATAAAATGGTAGTGAATACAAATTTAAACAAAGACAATCAAGAGGATAAAATCGCGTCAAAACAGGAAACAGAAATTACATCAATGATAGAGGAAACCAGGGACATGGCCAAGCAGACCTTAAAGCTGACCAAAAAAATAAAATCTTATATTTTTTTTCTGCAGCTTTTTACCCTTTTAAAACTGCTTTTAGTCTTAACCCCGATAATTGTTGCCTGGATTTATATCCCGCGCTTGATTGAGGATTTTAAAGTTAATCCGCAGTCCTTGATGGAAAATTCCTTTCTTAGCCCCTATATTGAGGCTATAGTGGAGTCAGCGGCCGGCAAGTTTGACCCGGCCGGCATTGACCTTAATAAGATTGATATTGATAAACTGCCACCCGAGTATAAAAATTTATTGAAAAATTAATGTTTGACATACAGTTAAAAGCACTGAAGTATTTTTATGATTCAGTGCTTTTCAATTTTGAGATTTGATATTATAATAAGATTAGGAAAATTTACTAAACTTTGGCATTTTTTATAGATTTCGCTAATATTGTTTATTTTTGAAGCGAGGCTGTTTGAGCGATAGCGAGTTCCGCAGCAAGAAAATAAACAATATTAGCGAAATCGAATGTTACTATAAAAAATACTGTTTTAA